>LBCX01000083.1 GCA_001657575.1 Bacteroidales bacterium Barb4 | reverse complement strand
CCGGATTTCAGCCCCACATGCAGCGTAGCGGAATGTGGGGTTACGGAAAGGGCGATACGGTGGAGTCCTGCAAGGACGACCGAATATGTATTGCATTGTAAACAATCATTTGCAATTTATATCGTCCTTGTAGGACTCCATTGCCGATACCATTCCGTAAACCCCACATTCCGCTGCGCTCCATGTGGGGCTGAAATCCGGCGTCCTTGCAGGACTTCCGCCTGACGGCAGGATAAAAAAAGCATATCGCGCAGGCAGAAAAAGCACGGAATATATAAATATGATGTTATTTTTGCCCGCATATTCTACCGAATCCGCTTGCAAAAATCAAACAGAACACTAAAATGCAAAATATGGGGATCAGGCATTTATTACCGCTTGCTGCTTTATGCTTCAGCCTGTCAGGCACAGCGCAAAGCATTTTTTATGTAAAAACGGACGGCAGCGGCGACCAAACCGGTTCCTCGTGGAATAATGCCGCTACCCTGTACACTGCCCTACGCAACACAAGCGGCGGCGATACTGTCCGCATCGCCCAAGGCGATTACTATACTGCCGCCGACTCCGGTTCTTGGCAGATTGTCAAAAACCTTACCGTCACCGGCGGCTACGACGAAACGGAAGCCGACAGTGCAAAGCCCAACGGCAATGTCTCGACCACTGTCTTGCACGGTCGCAAACAATCGGATGCCGAAGGCACCAACAACCGCGTGATAACCATCGCCGGCGCACCTTTCAACTACATCCGTGTAACCCTCGAAAACCTGACAATCACCGGCGGAAACGGACATAACGACCTGCCGCAGCGTTTATCCGGTGTTGCTCAGAGCGGCTTTGGCTACGGGGGAGGTTTGTTTAACTGCTACGCCGAAACGGTATTGCGGGACGTAACCGTTGCCGGAAACATCGCTGCCGACAATAACGACCCTGCTGCCGGCGGCGGGATATACAACACAAGAGCGGCTCTTACGATAACCGGCAACTCGGAGGTAAAAGACAACAGCGCATCCGCTGGCGGCAAAGGCTTCGGCGGCGGGATAGCCAACTGCGGTGTCGGCGCAACACTCCTCATGGACAACGGGATTGTCCGCGGCAATACCGCCGTTGACCACCCCGAAAGCTACCGGTCGGGCTACGGCGGCGGCATATACAACGAAAACAGCGGATATGCCAAACTCACAGGAACCCTCATAGAGGACAACACAGCCACTACGGGACTCGGAGAAGCCCGCGGCGGCGGAATAGCTTCCGGCAACAACAGCCGTTTAATCCTTTCGGACGTACTCATGGAAGGAAATACAGCCGTTCGCAATCCATTCAACGCGGCGGAGGGCTACGGCGGCGGACTGTACAGCGGCGGATTTGATACGGAAGAAAGCGGTTCGGCTGTTGAACTGTCGGACGGAACCGTAGTACGGAACAACATCGCCACAGTCGGTCTCGGTCACGGCTACGGAGGAGGCATAGCCGCTGCAAAAACGAACACACTGACTCCTGACGGTCTGATCGTTGAAGGAAATACAGCCGTCTATAATCCGGACAATATGTCAGCCGGTTATGGCGGCGGCATATACAGCGAAGCCGGATTGGGAACGGATTGGGCAGCCTTTGATGTCGCCATACGTACCAACACCGCCACGACGGGCAGGGGCGAAAGCATAGACAACAATCTTTACCAAAGGCAGACTGTGACCATCCTGCCCGACCGGGGTGTTGAAATTTTAAGCACCACCCTCAAAGAACCTCTGATTTTTGCACCCGGCGATAACTTTGATTTGATATTCAAAGCTGAAGGATACGCCAACCGGACACCGGTAGTGATGGTCAACGACATATCCATAAATCCTGAAAAAATCGGGGACAATATTTACAAATGCCATATTGCAACAGACAATATCAAAGGAAATATAACTATAAAGATATATATCAACATTTTCAGCGTCACCTTTATCGAAATAGCCAAAGGCATAACCGTCAATTTCCTCGGCAACACTTTTTCCGAAGCCCGCCGTTATTTCCTTTTCCCCGTAGGGGACACCGCCCGTTTCTCTTTTGCGGCAGATAATGCACACCGCAACGAGAGACCGTTCATTTATATAAACGGCAAACAACACTCCCCTGTCGAAACAGCCGGCGGCAAATATGAACTGTTATTTGAAAACATTGCGGAAAACATTGATATAAAACTCCGTTTCTCCCCCGATGCCGCCGTCTTTCCCGAAAATACGGTGCTTACTTACAGCCGCAACGGTTTTCTCATTGTCGAATCGCCTGCCGCCGAAATACCTGTAACGGTATATACTCCGGCAGGGCAAATCCAAGCCCGGTGCCAAGTAAGCGGGACAAAAAGCATCGCACTGCCCGAAGGCATGTATATGGTAAAGGCAGGGGCAGAAGTACGGAAGGTTATAGTCAAGGATGCGTTATGAACAAACGCTAATCATATAAAGCATTAGGAAGCGTGGGCAAGAGATATGTGCGAGTTTTTGCGGGACTGCTTTTGCCGGTATTAATCTACTCGTGCGCAAGCATTGGGAATCCAAACGGCGGGCCGTATGATGAAAAGCCTCCCCGCCTGTCGGGCAGTAACCCGCTTCCCGATCAGCTTAATTATAAAGGAAAGAAAGTGGTGCTCCTGTTTGACGAGCTGGTGCAGTTGGAGAAGCCGTCGGAGAATGTGATTATCACACCGCCACAGTTGCAGATGCCGGTTATTCAGGCTGTCGGCTCCCGCGTAACGGTGGAGTTGAGGGATACGCTGAAAGAGAATACCACCTATACGATTGACTTCACCAATTCCATTGTCGATAATAATGAGAAGAATGTGCTGGAAAATTTCTCCTTTGCGTTCTCTACTGGCGATGTCATTGACTCGCTGGAAGTGTCCGGTCTGTTGCTGGATGCCGGAAACTTGGAGCCGATGGCGGGGATTACGGTCGGTCTCCATGCCAATCCGGATGATACGGCTTTTGTGAAGGAGCCTTTTGCCCGTACCTCACGCACCAATGAGCGGGGGCGGTTTACCATCCGCAATATTCCGACGGGGACGTATCGCCTCTATGCCCTGAATGATGTAAACCGTGATTACCGCTTCGACCAGCCGGGCGAGGATATTGCTTTTGCCGACTCATTGATTACGCCTGCCTTTGAGCTTGCCATGCGGCAGGATACCGTCTGGGCGGACAGTGTGACGGTGGATAGCGTCAAGGCGGTTTCTTACACCCGCTTTACGCCGGACGACATCAGGCTGTTCCTTTTCAAAGAGAAGTTTGCACGCCAATATATGCTGCGACCGGAGCGGACGGAGCCGCATCTGTTTACCGTCCGCTATAATGCGCCTTTGGATACCGTTCCGTTGCCCGTTTCCGTCGGGTTTGAGCCGGCGGACAGCAGTTGGTATTTCATTCAGACGGCAGAAGAGAATACAACCGTTCATTTCTGGCTGACCGATTCCACCGTCTGGCAAAGGGATACGTTGAGCGTATCGTTTACCTATCCGCGCAGCGACTCGCTGAACGTGCTTCGTCCGCAGACGGATACGCTGCAATTAACCATGCGCCACCGTCCGAACGAGAACAGAAGCTCACGCAAGCGGGGGAAGGATGAAAAGGAACCGGTCGATTTCTTAGAAATGAACGTCAATGCCTCCGCCTCCATGCACATATATGATACCTTGTTCATTGCTTTTTCAGAACCGGTAACGGGATTGGCGAAAGACTTGTTCCGCCTAGACATAAAAGCGGACACGCTTTGGGAACCTGTAGCCTTTGATTTCTATCCCGATACAATCAATTCATTGAGGTATATCATCAGCCGCCCATGGAAGTATGGCGAGCACTACCGGCTGGAGGCAGATTCAGCTTCCGTGTTTGGCATTTACGGCAAATGGAATGATGCGTACAGCGGTACTTTCGGCATCAGGAAGGAAGATGAGTACGGTCATTTATACCTTGAACTGAGCGGACTGCCGGATACCCTCGCCTTTGTTGAGCTGTTGGATGCAAGCGACCAGCCCGTCCGCAAGGCAAGGGTTGAAGACGGCGGCGTCCTCTTTATGAACCTGCCCCCCGGCAAATACTACGCCCGCCTGATTGCAGACGGAAACGGGAACGGCATTTGGGACACCGGCAACTACGCCGCGAAGCAGCAACCGGAAAAGGTGTTCTACTATCCCAAAATGATTGAGGTGATGACAAACTGGGAACTGACAGAGTCGTGGGACATCCTGTCCGTCCCTGTCGAAAGCCAGAAGCCGCTCGAAATCACCAAGAACAAGCCCAAAGAAGTAACAAAGAAAAACAGGGATTACAAGAATGAAGGACGACGAAGCGGCAACAGCGGTTCGAGTCGCAGCGGGGGACTCCGTTTTTAACCGGATACTCTGTGTATGGCTCTTTTTCTCGGCACTGTCCGTATCTGCAGGGCAGGCGCAATGTATGAATACCGTTTTTGCCGCCGGCGAGAAGATCAGGTTTGATGTTTATTTCAAATGGGGGGTGCTGATGACCAAGGCGGGGGAAGCCTCCATTACGGTGGAAGACTCGCAGCGGGAAGACGTGCCGGTTTGGAAAACGGTATTGCTTGCCCGCACTATTGGCATGACGGACAAATTGTTCAAAGTGCGGGATACGATAGACACCTACATTACAAAAGAGTCCCCCCGAATCCTGTACAGCTCCAAACAGGCAAATGAAGGAGGGCATTACCTGCATGATGAACTTGATTTCGCAACGGACGGTATGCAAACCTGCGTCCACTCTTTCCGCCGTTCCGCCTCTGCCGTAAAGATAGATACGGTGCTTACGGGCAACGATTGTGTACTTGATATGCTGGGAGCCGTGTTCTACGCTCGCTCCATTGATTGGACAAAGACGGTGCAGGGCGTTCAGTACCCCCTGCAAGTGGCAATGGGTCGCGACTTGATCAACCTGAGCTACCGCTACGAAGGTCAGCAGATTGTGGAGCGCGACAGCGTGAAGTATCGCACCCGCCTCTTCATCATTGACGTGTACGACA
This sequence comes from Bacteroidales bacterium Barb4, assembly GCA_001657575.1. Taxonomy (GTDB): domain Bacteria; phylum Bacteroidota; class Bacteroidia; order Bacteroidales; family Tannerellaceae; genus Barb7. The sequence goes on along the minus strand of LBCX01000083.1, from coordinate 6,000 downwards.
AAGCCTTCACCCAAAGCAACGAAGCGATGGAACTGTGGATAGGGGACGACGAGAATCATTTCCCCGTAAAGATGCACGCCAAACTGAAGATTGGAGCTGTGGAGGCATATTACAACTCTTCAGAAAATCTCAGGTATCCGCCAAGTTGTCGGGTAGTGATGCCAACTTATTGAATAGGCTCAAACGGCAACCTGACATCCTTCCTGTAGCCCGTCCCGTTAAATGTTGCAATCAATTCCCCCGCCTCGTTGGTAATACGGACTTCACAATTAGCCAACCGCTTATGGTCGAACACCTCACGGGCTTCCGCATAAAGAAACCCTTCCCGCTCGGACTTGAAGAAGTTAATGGAAGACGTTATCGAAAAGGTAAGCAGCCCGTGACTGTTCGTAGCGGCGGCAAAAGCCAGATCAGCCAGCGTAAACAAAGCCCCCCCTTGACAGACACCCCCGCCATTCAAGTGCATCGGCTGTATTTCCATACGTGCCTTTGCCCAGCCGCTCCCGACTTCCGTCAACTCTACCCCAGCATATAGGGCAAACTTATCACCTTGTAGAAATTCTTGAATGGTCATAGCCTAATTACATATAAGTGTATGATGCAAATTAGTTTATATTTATGCTGCGCGGTCGTCCCGAAGGGACGGGAGATTTCAGTCCCACATGCAGCGGAGCGGAATGTGGGGTTTACGGATAACACCGTCAGGAAAGTTCTGAAAGAACGATACAAAACGCAACATATAATATTCGGTCGTTCTTTCAGAACTCCATTGGATCGCCCTTTCCCTTAACCCCACATTCCGCTTCGCTGCATGTGGGGCTGAAATCTCCCGTCCCTTCGGGGCATCTGCATAACTGTTTTTCAACTGTAAAATTGGAATAGTCACCTCAAATAAATTGTTTTCATCTGATGCGGAGAGATATAATACGTCTTTGAGATACTGATTGTTTATCTCTTCCAACAAGGTCGTTTTCCCGCTCCCGTTTATTCCGGCTATGACAATCATATTCGCAGGTTCGGAATCAATGCAAAAGTCTATATCAAAGTTCTGAAAGACTTTTATGAAGATGTTCCAGTTTCATACATTTAATTTATAACCCCATTATAATTTCCACTCTGCCCCCTCCTTCGTATCCTTAATTTCAAAGCCAAGCGCAGTCAGTTCATTGCGTATCTTGTCAGAGGTCGCCCAGTCTTTGGCAGCCTTAGCTTGCTGCCGAATAGCAAGAAGCAAATCAACAGCCTTGCCAAAGGCTTCATTACTCCCGTTCCCGACGGAAGCCTCATCAGTCAGCCCAAGAATGTCAAAAAGGAAAAGCTGAAAGACATCTTGCAATTCCGACAGGTCAGCCTCCGATACGGCAACCTTGAAGTCCTTCGCAGCATTAATAAAGTGAGCCGCATCAAAGAGATGAGAAATAACAACAGACGAATTAAGGTCGTCATTCAAAGCCTCATAGCATTTAGTCCGCAGTCCGCCGATTTCGGGAGCGGAAGCAGCCCCTGCCGAAAGCTTTATTTTGGACAAATTGGCATAAGCATCCAGCAAACGGCTCAGACCCTTGGCAGCCCCTTGCAGAGCCTCATTGCTGAAGTCCACCGTACTGCGATAGTGCGCCTGAAGAATAAAGAAGCGGACAGTCATCGGCGAATAAGCCTGTGTCAGCATGGTATGACTGCCGGTAAAGAACTCATCCAGCGTAATAAAGTTGCCCAGCGACTTCCCCATCTTCTGCCCGTTGATGGTAATCATATTGTTGTGCATCCAATGGTTCACCATGTCATCGCCCTGAGAGGCAACCGCCTGCGCAATCTCGCATTCATGGTGCGGGAAGACAAGATCCATCCCCCCTCCGTGAATATCAAAATGGTTGCCCAGATACTTCTTTCCCATCGCCGTACACTCGCAATGCCAGCCCGGAAAACCGTCGCTCCACGGAGACGGCCAGCGCATGATATGTTCAGGCTGCGCCTTCTTCCACAGGGCAAAGTCCACCGGATTTCGTTTCTCCTGCTGCCCGTCCAAGGTGCGGGAAGCATTCTGCATATCCTCAATGTTCCGCCCCGAAAGGATACCGTAATGATGCGTCCGGCTGTATTTCTCCACGTCAAAATAAACAGAGCCTTCGCTTTCGTAGGCAAATCCGTTATCCAATATTTTCTTCACCAAATCAATCTGGTCGATAATATGCCCCGAAGCGTGCGGCTCGATGCTTGGCGGAAGGACGTTCAGAGCTTCCATCGCTTTATGGTAGCGGTTCAGGTAATGCTGCACCACTTCCATCGGCTCCAACTGCTCAAGACGGGCTTTCTTGGCAATCTTGTCTTCGCCGGCATCCGCATCATGCTCCAGATGACCCACATCGGTGATATTGCGCACATATCGCACCTTATACCCCAGATGCTTCAAGTAGCGAAACAGCAAATCAAACGTAATCGCCGGACGCGCATGACCCAAATGAGCATCCCCGTAAACCGTAGGCCCGCACACATACATTCCCACATGCGGCTCATGCAGCGGCACAAACTGCTCCTTCCTGCCCGCAAGCGTATCATAAATAAACAAAGGATGATCCATAACTTTCTTTCTGTTTTTATTTGAAGCGCAAATGTAAACAATATTCGCATCTCCCTCCGCCAGCGTATCAACACTCTTCCTCCTCCCCGTGAAGCCTTTCCTTACTTCTTAAAGGTTATAATAAAATCAGCTTTTTTGAAAAATTCCGCATTATGATTTGCTTCGGGGCAGCGTGCGATGAACTTGTTTAACAGCTCAAGGGTTCCGTGGGGCACTCTGTTTGCCGCTTTTCGGAGAAACTTGGCGGCATTGTCATGATCGCCTGACCGGAAACAATCGACTGCGGCATAGAAGTCCTCGTTCTCTGGCTTCGGATGCAGTTCCTCCAGATCCAATCCTCTTGCCTTGAATGCACGACAAGCCTTTCCATAGAAGCTGTTCGCCTCTTCGAGTGCGCCGGGGCAGAATTGGAGGAAGTAAGTGTTTATGAGCTTTCCCCGCAAGTTTTCGGCTGTTTCTACCGTTGCCCAGGCGAGGTGGTTGGCGGCCTCATTGTAATGGCCTGTCTTGTAGTAGGAGGCGGCCAGATGAGCCAAGTAGTGAATCTCGTCCATCGGCAATCCGGGATGTTCGACCGTCCTCCTCGCTTTCTTTCTATTCTCTTCTTTCATTTTGGTTGCAAGCTTTGCCATTTCTTTTTCGCTGCTCTCTAATTCGAATCCCACTTCCTTGAAGAATCCAGGAACCAGTAACGAATTGGGGCAAAAGGTGATAAAATAGTTTATGATGGACTCTTTCTCTTCATCGGAGAGGACATGGTCTTTAGTATTGAGCCTTTTCAGGGTTTCTTTGAGGAGACCGGCAGCTTTAACATGACCTCCTTCGAGCCGGAACACGGCGACTGCCACATGAAAGAGATGGGGAAGTTTTTCGACAGGTAAATCGACAGGAGCAGGAGGCTGCTTTAGTTTTCGCGGTGCTTCGCCTTTCATGTAGGCTATCTCGTCTTCAAGTTCCACTCCTTTGCACTCGATGCCATAACCGACTTTACTATAGAAGTCACTCATCCGGAGCGAATCGGGGAAGGTTTGAGCGAAAGCGGAAAGGACTTCCCCCCATTTGTCCTCCGCTTTATCGGCTGCTTCTTTGAGAAAGCGGACGGAAGAGATGTATTCGCGCAATTTGAAATGGGCTGCCGCCATGCAGTAGGTAAGATTGCCCGTATCGGGATACTGCTCGTAGGCTTTGCGGAAGTTTACCAATGCCTCCTTGGCATTGTTTTTCTTGAATAAGGCGGTGCCTGTCTGAAAGTAAGCATGGGCACATCCTCTCTTGGCATCCTCGCGGTCAGGCTCGATGGCAAGCGTAAATTCAAAAGCATCAACAGCCTTCTCGAATTTCCCCAGCCCGATGTACATATTCCCCAGATTAAACCAGGCATTAACAGCATACGGGGAATCTTTGAGCATTTTCTTGTACAGCTTGGTAGCCTTGTGGAACTCTCCCAAAAAGGCATGGCAACAACCCAAGAGGAAAACGGCTTCCTCATCGTAAACAAGGTCAAGGCTGGTGTTGAAAAACCGTACCGCCTCGGCGTAGTGTTTAGCATCCATCAATATGCACCCTGCCTGAAAGGCGGTGTTCGACTTCAATTTTGCGTTGCTGTGTTCTTCAACAGCATTGTTGAAAAGAAGCATGGCTTCAGGCAACCGCCCCGTCCTTGCCAGCCAAGCGGCGCGGGGTATTTTCAATACGGCACTTTCGGGAGCGAATGCTTCAATTTCTTCGAGATAGCGTTCAATTCCGTCGAATCTGTCCATAGCAGACAGTTGGATGGCGTGTTCTATTTTCAGAAACTCGTCATCGGGATGCAGTGTCAATCCGTATTCAATCACCTGCAACTTCTGCTGTGGAGTCCCGCTCCTGCGGTAGTAATCCGCAATGCGCAAAATATCCTGTGCATCCGCGTAAATAGATTTTCCTTCGGCAATCGCCTGCTCATAGCGGTGAAGGATACTGTCATTGTCTGTTTGTTCCATTGGGGTAAAAATAAAAATGTTATCAGAGGACAAAATTATCAGTTAAGTATGACATTATTGCAACGATACAACAGTCCGTAATATTTTTTGTACCGTTGCATTTTTATTTTTTAAGCGACTTTGTATGAATCAGGCATACCTGTTCCTGTAAATTTATTCAGAGTTAAACATTTTGGTCTGATTTCCGTTGATTCCGGCAAACTTTCAGGCAGGCGGTATTAACGAAAGTAATCCCCGTACAGTCTCCCAATAAACAGTTTTCTAGGAAATAGGTCATCGGAAAAGCACTCCCTTTGGGCTTCATGCCTGCAGTGATGCCAGCCTTTTCCCAAACATCTAAAAAGATTTATAGCCGTGTTACCGACGAAGAAGGTAAGGCTATTATTGCTGCCACCGTCTTTGTCAAAGAACAGGATATAGTCAGTGATACGGATGGGAATTTCAATCTGTCCGTTCCGTTGTCCACAATGTTGGTTATTTCCTTTATCGGCTACAATACGGCAGAGATTGTAGTCAAGAACAAAACAGTGTTCAATGTAATGCTTGGTTGAAAACACGCAGGCGTTGGACAAGGTGGTTGCCGTATGCTACGGCACACAGCGGAAGGCGAACCTGACAGGTCTTGTATCAGCTGTCGGCAAAGGCGAAATTGTTATCACCAAGAACGAAAATGTGGGTGAATACGCTTACCTGTAAATTGTCTGGCGTGCGTATCAACAGGTCAGCAGTCAGCTATGTGGTGGATGGTGTTTCCCGTGACAAGAATTATTTTCGCGTATGGATGCTACAGAAATTGAAAGCGTTTCTGTACTGAAAGATACCTTGGCGGCTATCTACGGCTTGCATTCTGCCAACGGGGTGCTTTTGGTTACCACCAAAAGAAGAGAATCCTCCCGAGTTCTGCCCCTGACAGGGTTCTAAACCTTGTCAGGGGTCGTCCTTTCTAATGCAGAAGAGATATCCTTTCTAAGTTAGAACAAGCGACCGTTATAGGTTAGAACGGGATGTCGTTCCAAGCACGAGCATTGCTAATTAAGAATGCTTACTTGTATTTGCAGGGAAAAAAGCGTATGAAATGTCCCAAATGCAGCAGCGGGAAAAAGATAAAATCGGGTTTTGCCAAAGGCAGACAAATGTTATAAATGCAAAGAATGCGGATATAATTCGGTTGAATGAAAATCGGCAGCCAAGCCCGATCCGATGAAAAAGCAGGCGCTCCGGCTGTGCCTTGAAGGCTTGGGCTTCCGTTCAATCGGAAGACTGTCAGGTGTAAGCAACGTTTCAGTCTTGAATTGGATCAGGAAATTCGGGAAAGAAACACAGGCGCTTCATTTGGAAAGTAAAAAAACAGAGAGGGCAGAAGTTGACGGAATGCACGCTTATGCCGGTTCAAAAAAACTGTCAACGGATTTGGATTGCCGTTGACGGAACGGGAGAACGGTT
>LBCX01000369.1 GCA_001657575.1 Bacteroidales bacterium Barb4 | reverse complement strand
CAACAAGTGGCGATTTTTAAACCATACGTTTGGAAAAAGCATGGTAGCCTCCCAAATCGGCATGCGGTCTAAGACGTAGTCCGCACCAAGTCCGCCCTCAAAGATGAGAATGGAGACGTACTGGGCATACGTCAGGATTGCTTGTCGGTGCTGCTTTCCGTTTTTTTTTGTGTAGGCTGTTCTTTGGGCTTGTAGTACTCGGTTTCGGCGGCTTTTTTCCATTCAATCAGGCGTACCGCCTCCGCACCGTTGTCATCCAGAAAGTCCAAAAATTGTTCCCAAGACAAAGGGCTTGTCTCGAACAGCTCGGCATTGTTTGCCAATATTGAGGCATAGAGAAATGCAGCGGCTTTCGCCAAAGCGGCGTAGGCTTCTTTTTGCTCCTCTGTCGCATCGTTGGGTGGCTTGAACAAAGGCGCATCCTTTGCTTGTCCATAGATATTTTCAAACAAACAGAGTGTTCTGAATGAATACTTTAACTTGTATTCTGTTTCTTTAATTATGGCGGTTGTCATGTGTTTATGTTTTTGATTTCGTTTTATCCCTGTGCTTTTTTTGAAACTCCCCGCCCACCTCGTGACAGGCGAACGGGGAGAAACAAACACACAATGAGTAATTCTTAGACTGTCACGGTCTGTTTCCCTTTTTCTGCCTGTGCAGCTTTTCTCGCTTCTTCGGCTTCTTTGGGTTTCGCAAAGTTGGCGTTAGCACCTGACGGCGGTGCAATCTCATTCGTGGGCACGACGGGGAGAAGCGTGCCGTCCACTACCTCTGCGGCAATATCGTTCAGCTCGCCCGTTCCCTCGAATGTTACCGAATAGGTCGCCTCTTCTCCGTTCTGGGCGGTTGCCTCAAAGCTGGTCATGTAAGCCATGCCCCACTTTCCGCTTCCTGCCGTGCCGTCGGGTTCTTCGTCGCCGTCATCAAATCCGCCCTTTGCATTACGGGGCTTTACCAACGCGAAAGCCACTGCCACCTGTGCGCCTACCTGCATTCTCGCAATCAAATCGTCGAAAGCTCCGAACGTGAAGAGGTTGTCACTTGTGATTTCCCAATTTATCACGCCCGTTTGCTTTTTCGCCGAATAGTTGCTGTCTTTTGTGGAAACGTCTATCGTTTCGCGGGTAAGACTCAACGTGTTGCTCGTTGCCGCCGCGTAGGCTTTCCACGCTTCGCCGTCGTGGAGAAACAGCATCAGATTATTACCGTCCACAATGTCGGACGACGCAAACTCCATTGGTTTTCCTTTAATTGCCATTTGTTTAATATTTAATTGATTATTAGTTGTTTATCATTATAGTTCCCGTAAATCGCATACCAACGGCGTAGTAATCCCTGTCTGCCCCAGTGCTGAAATCGGATAACAGGAAGCTCGTATGTTCTTCTCGCTCAACCCAGCACCCCTCCAAAAGTGCGCCCAACTCTTTGGCGGCTGTCATGGCTTTATCCTGCGTTTTGCTCGTAACGACATAATCCATCAGGATTTCCACCCGCACCATTCTGTCGCCTTTCACAAATTCGGTTTTTGCGGCTGCTATATTGTATATCGCAAAAACGTCCTCTTCCTCTTCCATTGACTCGGGTATCATTGAGGTGTAAACATTAAATGACAAACCCTTTTCCCGCATCAATTTGTTAAGGAACTCGCCGCAATCAACGATTAAGTCTATTTCTCTCATTGTATTTTTTTGCTTTCTTCGCGTTTGGCGTGAATGACTATTTTTTGCTCATCTTCCCGCAAAGCCAAATCGGCTATGCGGTAATAACTGTTCTCCCATTCTATTTTGCAAGCCGTGTCCAAATACTTCATGTTACTCATTCTAATCGTAAAGACTACCAGAAACTCGGTAAAGACTTGTGTGCCGCCGCCGTCATCAAAAACCTTTGCGCCGCTTTTGTGATAAACACCCGCCAAAACCTTTTCGCGTTTCAGGACAAATTGCGGCTTTTTCCCCCCGTAGGGATTATCGACCGCCACCCATCCCCAGATGTTTATTCGGTGTCGCAACTCGCCCGCTCTTAACACTGCCATATATCAGGTAAGTTTTCTGTTGGCTTTGATAATTCTTTCGTAAGCCGGATTAAAGGCGTCCCTTGTCGGCGTGGTCATTTCCCTGTCCCTGTAATATGAACCTATCAGCAACATTATAGCCCGCTTTATGTTCTTTTTCAAAATGCCGTCTTTCGCGTAATAGGAAAGCGGTCTCTGCAACTCATCCGAT
>LBCX01000368.1 GCA_001657575.1 Bacteroidales bacterium Barb4 | reverse complement strand
CTCAAACCCGGCGCACGTTGGGACACTCGGTCCTCCCATCGCGCGCCAAACGACCAGCTCATCTCCATCTGGGAAGAAAAGGAAGTCATCCACGCCCAGTCCAACGCCGTGGCGTTCTCAATCGGCGTCTCTAAGACTGCCATCGCCGCCGGAAAGCAAAACCCCCACCGCAATGGGTCATGGCTCTGGTTCCCCAAAGCCAGCGCATGCACGTTCACCGAGGGAAGCCTTCGCATCACCCACAACAATGACGCTCAGAACTGGCGAGAGTACCGCCCTGTGCAAGAGTTCAGCAAAAGCCTAGTCCAATGACATCGCACACCGTCTGGACAGTAGCCGCAGACACAGTCTGCGAAGGATGGGCACCCGCCACAACCCATGAGGACGAAGTCTCATACACGGACGTCTACCTCACCCGTATCGAGGCCGAGCAAGAACTGGCCGACATTATCAGTGAACGGCTCTGCCTCTTCATAAAAAGCCCGGAAAGCTACGACGGCATCGAAGATGCCCTCAACAGCGGCTTCTCCGTCATTGAAGCCGTCATGCGCGCTGACGGCACCATCCTCATCGACGGACAGGAAGAAGGCACTGCACCGCCTTCAATAAGATCCGCCATCGCCAACCTCCCGCCAACAATGGAAAGAGCCCCTGCAAACAAATAACAAAGTCCAAAATCAAAAGCGAAACCCGGGCAGCTCTCGATTTTACCGAACACGCAAACCTACCTAGGGGCAAACCGAAGCAGCTGACACCCGCAGGAAACAATGCTCACACCAAATAACTCTTTGAACCTTAACCATGTTAAAATAAGCATTTTCCTAGGAGGATTCCAAAAGAGTTGCACGAAGGCAACATGCGCGGTCCGTAAAAACATTTCCCCAGAATATGTCTTTGCCTCCGCCCGTAAACGCGTATCATTTAGATCAATCAACCTTGAATATAGGGAGCGCCTTACCAAACCAATATCCTTCAAATTCACCAGCCAAATTCCGTATCGCGTCGTTTCTTTTGCTGGAGACTTTCATGGTCTTGGCCTACTTCAATTTGCGCCCCATTCTACGAATAAGAAAAACGGTTCAACCCGTATCAGCTGCGTGGACCATGCGGTGATCGCAACGTCACGCACGCACGGATATCCATACCGTCAGCGACAATTGTCTCGCCGGCCGCTGGTCTGTCCTTGCCTTTAAGCTGAAACCTATCCCCATTCCCGTCCCTGTCCAACCTCGTCCGTGCGCACGGCCTGGTAAGCCTTTCCGTACGCGACCTCGGTCTATGTCAGATGACGGGTAGTGGCAGGTGAAGCACGCTCCTAGGAAAGCAAGCGCTTCACCTGCCACCTCTTCGCCGCAGCGAAAAATACAGTGGGTCCCTTTTCATTATCACCGGGGACTCCGAGGTCAACAGAATGATGCAAAATTCCCGGTTTCGGCGACACATTACCCTTTCGGTGCATTCGTTCATGCCACACACCCCGCTGTGCATGGACGGTACGATGGCAGGCGGGGCGCAGTCACAAGCAACCCGCCTGCCATCCTCCCGCTCGCCACTATCGTTTCGCGATCCCATTTCACGGCCCCTTCCAGAAACCACGGCCTCGGAAGACAGACCACATCAACAAAAGCCACTATTCGCGCTACAGCCAACGACAAGTAATGTTTGGCAATCCAAATTCACCGACGCCAAGCTTCATTTCTATCCCCACGGGGACGGAATTCGTCTTCCGTGTCACGTTCTCAGTTCGAGTTCTCATGTCTGATCCCCTCGCCCGCCTCAAAACAATAGACCGCCGCCGGATCATGCTGGCCACCTATAGCCGCCGCATAAGATTGACACGCCCCCTGGCCCCCGAAACCGAACGCCGCATGCAGAAGCGTATCGACGCACGTTTCAATGACCTCACACGCGAGCGCCGTCAGCTCGTCGAGCTCATCAAAGCCGACCCGGTTCTACGCCAACGCTTCTACGACCAAGAAGAAGCGATGCGCAAAGCCGCAACACCGAACGCCGTCCCTTCCTCTCAAAAGGAACGAGACCGCTAGCCACTTCTATGACCAACAAGCGAATACAATTTTGATTACTTTGTATGCTGAGCGTATTGCCAATGTATCCAAACAGTCCGACGCTTCCTTCCGTCACCAACCACGACGAAAGGAAGACACATGGACCAAACCACGACCACGCGCCCGCAGGGTAACTTCACGATGAACCTCAACTTCC
>LBCX01000367.1 GCA_001657575.1 Bacteroidales bacterium Barb4 | reverse complement strand
GTAGCCGTCGGTTATTTTCTGAAAATACCTTAAATGTGGTATATTCATTTCGCCGTTTGCCTCTAAAAAAACAGTAGAGACGCAATGCATTGCGTCTCTACTGTTTTGCGTCTCTACAATCCCTTCAAAACTCATCCACTTTCAAATCTGCCCGATACTTATCCAATCGTTTTTGTAAACGTTCAGTAATTTCTTTCAATCCTTCCAGACCATATAGATTGTTCAATTCATTGGGGTCGTTTTGTAAATCATACAATTCATTGCAATCAATATCAATCCCTTTATCCTTTCCAAATCCTTCACCATAGAAATGGATGAGTTTGTAGCGGCTGTCCCTTACCCCATCGTGCCGCCTTACCTGATGCACGGCAGGATAGTCGTAATAATGATAGTAGAGGTATTCTCTCCAGTCGGCGGGTGTTTTCCCGTCAAGGAGCGGAAGCAATGAAGTGCCGCTCATGCTCTCCGGCTTTTGCACGCCGGCAACATCCAAGTATGTAGGCGCATAATCAATATTCTGAACCATCGCAGTACTTTCTATGCCCCGCTTCACATCGCCGGCAGGATACCGGATGATTAAGGGAGTGCGAAACGATTCTTCGTACATGAAGCGTTTGTCAAACCAGCCGTGTTCGCCCATATAAAATCCCTGATCGGAAGTATATACAATGATTGTATTTTCCATCAAGCCTTCTTTTTCCAGATAGTCAATCAAACGACCCACCTCATCATCAATCGTTTTGATGCAACGCAGGTAATCTTTAAGATACCGTTGATATTTCCATTTTACCAGCTCCTCCCCCTTCAGGTTTTGGGCAATAAACCGTTTGTTCTTTTCCGAATACCCCTTATCCCATGCGGCACGCTGTTCCGGAGTCAGACGACCCAGTATCGGCTCGACATTATCTGCCAGTTCGGTAACTTTCAAATCGACAGTCAAGTTCATTTCATCCGCAATGGTCATCTCCTGCGACCGGGCAGCCGCGCAACGGGTACTGTAATCATCATTAAAGGTTTCCGGATAGGGAAATTCCACATCTTCATATAAATCCAGGTATTTGCCTTCGGGCATCCAGTTGCGGTGAGGTGCCTTGTGATGGACAAACAGGCTAAACGGTTTGTTCGGGTCACGTGTTTCAAGAAATTCAATGGCATGGTCTGTTGTCAATCGGGTAGCATAGCCTTCCTCCCTGATATATTTACCGTTGGAGTTTTTCGACTTAAATTCGGGATTGTAATAATCGCCCTGATCATACAATACATGATAAAAGTCAAAGCCTTTGGGTTCGCACTGCATGTGCCATTTGCCGATTACCGCCGTTTGATAGCCTTGTTCGTGAAGCAGTTCGGATATAAAGGTTTTTGTTGTGTCAATGCCTTTCCCTAATTGCCGCTGACCGTTCTGATGACTGTACAGACCCGTCATCAGACAGGCGCGGCTGGGTGTGGACAGGGAATTTTCAACAAAAGCCTTTCGGAACAGTATCCCTTCTGCTGCCAGGCGGTCAATATTCGGCGTCGGGGCTAATTGCGAAATCGGATGTCCGTAGGCACTGATGGTTTGAAACGAATGGTCGTCAGTCATGATATGCACAATGTTCAACGGCTTTCTATCCTCTTCCTGATGGCAGGCCGTGAGCGAAATACCCGTCAGCATGGCTGTATAAAACAACGGCTGTTTGCTTTTCATTTTCTTATCTTTTATATTTTAAGTACGTGATGCAATTAGTTTATATTAAATCTATTGCGTGGTCGTCCCAAAGGGACGAAAGATTTCAGCCCCACATGGAGCGCAGCGGAATGTGGGGTTATAAGGACGACGCCGACAAGGGAGTTCTGAAAGAACGATAAATATATATTGTTACAGGTTGCATTGTAATTATGATTTACCCGTAGTGCATTTAGAAAAAAGTAAAAAAGAAGTTGTTCATTATCAATAAAATGATTATATTTACTTGTCTACCAAACAATTAAGTATATGAACAACTTCGCCATAAATTACGGAAAAATATTGGAGATATTACAATAGGTAGAGACAAAAATGAATTTTATGAATCAAATACGTATTCCCCGTCTCTCGGATATGAAACTTGTAGCTGTAGATTTGACCTCCGGGTATATGGGCATTGATTCAGAGCATCCATTACTTAGGGTTCTACCCAGGGCTACAAGTGATAAAATGGAACGTGGTGTTTATAATCGGCGCAAACGAAAATTATTTTA
>LBCX01000082.1 GCA_001657575.1 Bacteroidales bacterium Barb4 | reverse complement strand
CACATGCAGCGAAGCGGAATGTGGGGGTATTAAGAACGACATCGCCAAGAAAGCCCTGAAAGGGTGGCGGAATATATATTGTTATATGTTGCATTATAAATATTGTTTGTATTTGTATCGTTCTTTCAGAACTCCCTTGCCGGTGTCGTTCTTATAACCCCACATTCCGCTTCGCTGCATGTGGGGCTGAAATCTCTTGCCCCTTCGGGGCATCTGCGTTAACTTCTGACTACTCTAAGTTAGGGGTTGAGAAAATGTTTTATTCGTGTTGCGCACATTCCGAAGAAATGGCAGATTTCAGCCCCACATGGAGCGAAGCGGAATGTGGGGTTAAGGGTGATACCGGCAAGGAAGTCCTGAAAGGACGAGCGAATAATATATATTACATTGTAAACCATCGTTTTCCGTTTGTATTGTTCTTTCAGAACTCTCTTGTCGGTGTCGTTCTTATAACCCCACATTCCGCTTCGCTACATGTGGGGCTGAAATTGTTTGCCCCTTCGGGGCATCTGCGTTAACTTCTGACTACTCTAAGTTAGGGGTTGAGAAAATGTTTTATTCGTGTTGCGCACATTCCGAAGAAATGGCAGATTTCAGCCCCACATGGAGCGAAGCGGAATGTGGGGTTAAGGGTGGTGCCGGCAAGGAAATCCTGAAAGGACGACCGAATAATATATATTGCATTGTAAACCATCGCTTACCGTTTGTATTGTTCTTTCAGAACTCTCTTGCCGGTGTCGTTCTTTTAACCCCACATTCCGCTTCGCTTCATGTGGGGCTGAAATCTCTTGCCCCTTCGGGGCATCTGCACACGGGGCAAATTTAAGGTTCGGGGCACCTGCGCAGCAACCATGCTTAACTACTGACTACTCTTTATTTTTGAGTGCTTTCTTATTCTCCCATAAGGATGTTTGTGATACATGCGCCGGCGGGTATCATGGGATAGACCAAGCCTTGTTGTTCGACGTTGGCTACCAAGAGGTAGGAGCCGTCGTGACGGAACATTTCGGCAACGGCTTCGTCCAAGTCTTCGCGCTTTTCCACCAAGCGGCTGTGGATGCCGTAGGCGCGGGAGATGGCGGCGAAGTCGGGGTTTTTCATAACCGTGCCGGAATAGCGTTCGTGGAAGAACAGTTCCTGCCATTGGCGCACCATGCCGAGGAAGTCGTTGTTGAGGATAATCATCTTGATGTTGAGGTTTTCCTGCATGATAGTGCCCAGCTCCTGCATGGTCATTTGGAAACCGCCATCGCCGGCAAAGTAGCATACCGTGCGGTCGGGTGCGCCGAACTTGGCACCGATGGCGGCGGGGAGTCCGAAGCCCATTGTGCCCAGTCCGCCGGAAGTGACAACGCTGCGCGTCCGGCTGTATTTGAAGTAGCGGACGCCCATCATCTGGTTTTGCCCGACGTCGGTCACTAATACGGCATCATGCCCCACAGCTTCCGACACTTTGCGGACGACTTCGCCCATCTTTAAGGCACCTTCGGCGGGGTGCAGTTCCCGCCGGATTACCTTTTCATCTTCTTCCCGCTCGTCTGCTTCAAAGGAGGCAGCCCATGCGGTATGTTCTGCCTCTTTCAAGAGGGCGGTGAGAGCGGACAGGGTTGCTTTGGCATCGCCGCAAACGGGGACGGTAACGGGGACGTTCTTGCCTATTTCGCTGATGTCAATATCAAGGTGTATGATTTTTGCCTGCTTGGCATACGTGGCAAGGTCGCCCGTCACACGGTCGTCGAAGCGCATACCGACGGCAATTAGGACGTCGCACTCGTTTGTCTTTCGGTTGGGGCCCACATTGCCGTGCATACCCAGCATGCCCTTGTTCAATGGATGGCTACTCGGCAGGGCGGAAAGTCCCAGCACCGTCATTCCGGCGGGAAGCCCTGCCTTTTCGAGGAAAGCCTTCAACTCTTCTTCGGCATGGCTCAGGATAACGCCCTGTCCGACGAGGACGAAAGGCTTTTGCGCCTTGTTTATCAGTTCGGCGGCAGCGGCTATTTGCTGCGGGTCTATATCGGGGAGCGGCTGATAGCTGCGGATATGATCCACTTTCTCATAGACATAATTTACCAGTCCCACCTGTGCATCTTTTGCCAAGTCAATCACAACGGGGCCCGGGCGACCTGTTGAGGCAATATAAAAAGCGCGGGAAACCGCCCAAGCTATCTCCTCCGCCTTGCGCACCTGATACGCCCATTTGGTAATGGGCTGCGCAATGCCGATTACGTCAATCTCCTGAAAGGCATCACTCCCCAAGAGGGGCGAGGGCACTTGTCCGCTGATGACGACCACCGGCGTGCTGTCAAGCATGGCATCGGCAATGCCGGTAATCG
Source organism: Bacteroidales bacterium Barb4 (assembly GCA_001657575.1). Lineage (GTDB taxonomy): Bacteria > Bacteroidota > Bacteroidia > Bacteroidales > Tannerellaceae > Barb7. The sequence goes on along the minus strand of LBCX01000082.1, from coordinate 8,682 downwards.
TATTCGTCGCCCCCGGTCCCGAAGTGACAATGACCACCCCTGCCTTTCCCGACACACGGGCATAGCCCTGCGCCGCATGAACGGCACCCTGCTCGTGGCGCACAAGCACATGCTTCAGCTTGTCCTCATAATCATATAAACTGTCGTAAATAGGAATAGCCTGCCCGCCCGGATAGCCGAAGACGGTATCTACTCCCTCTGCAATCAGTGTTTTCAGCAGAGCCTCCGACCCTTTTATCTTTTCCTGTTCTTCTTTCATTGCCCTATATTTTTCAGCGGGCAAAAGTAGTAACAGAAGTTACGCAAACAAACAGGGCAAATGATTAATGATTAACGGCAAATGATGGACAGGAGGGGGGAAGTAATGATGGACGGGAGAATGATGAACGATTAACGTGTGTTAGGGGAAATGGTTTAATTTATTAAATATCAGGTGAATAGTTGTGGTACAGGCCTATTTCAATCTCCGTTCAAAGGTAAAATGTTCTTTGGACGTAGGCAACACGGAGGCAATACGGAGGCAATACGGAGGAATGAGCTAAGTGTAAGCGAGGCTGTGCTTGGATGTGTTATTTTGACAGAGAAAATTGGTGAAAGAGTGGTGTTTTGAAAGCGTTTTCTATCATTTAGTTGCATTTTGTCAAAAATAGGGGTTTTTGATGGGGTGGTGTTTTTATAAATTATTAATGGTTAATGATTGACTATTAACGGTTTGACGGGGTGGATTAACAGTTGTTAGTTGAGATTTTATAAATAAAATTGATTAAAATTAAGAAGGGAAGGGTAGTTCTTTTTCAAGCCGGCAACCAGCAATAGATAAAAGATTGATTTGGTTATCCTGAAAAAATATGTTTAATAACATATTTTGCACGCGAAATAATATGTTTTGATAAAGCGGTATTTGTGGATTTGTGTATATTTTTGTCCCGCAATTTTAAGAAGAATTGATACATCATTCCGGTAATGAAAGACAAACATACGCTGTCAGACTTGTCCACATCGGACTTTAACAAGATAATTGACGGTAAGAGGACAGAACTTTTCGTACTGACAAACAAGAGCGGTTGTGAAGCGGCTATCACCAACTACGGTGCAAAGGTTGTGTCTCTTATGGTTCCCGACAGGGACGGCAAGTTAATTGATGTTGTAACCGGACACCAGACGATTGATGATTATCTGAACTCCCCGCAACCTTACTTCGGAGCTGTTTGCGGACGTTACGCCAATCGCATTGCGGGGGGACGCTTCACTTTGGACGGCATTGTTTACGACTGCCTCGCCCTTAACAACGGGCCGAACAGCCTGCACGGCGGATTAAAGGGTTTTAACACCGTAGTATGGGATATTTTCAAGCGTATTGACGAGCAGACTATTGCTCTTATCCACGTTTCCCCCGACGGCGAAGAAGGTTTTCCCGGCACACTGAAAACCTGTGTCACCTACCATTTGACTGACAACAACAAGCTCGTCATTCTCTATCGTGCCGCAACCGACCAGCCAACCGTGCTGAACCTCACCAACCACTCCTATTTCAATCTGTCCGGAGCCGGCAATCCGACTATCTGCGACCACCTGCTGACCATCAACGCCGACTATTTCCTGCCCATTGACAAGACTGCCATCCCTTACGGTGCAAAAGCCGCTGTGGAAGGCACGCCGATGGACTTCCGCACTCCTACCCTAATCGGCAGCCGTATCAATGACTCTTTCGAGCAACTTGCTTTCGGCAACGGTTATGATCATACCTATATAATAAACAGAAGCGATAAAGACGGCAATTCCGTTGTCCCCTGTGCCCGTTGCTATTCCCCCCAAACGGGCATTGTTATGGAAGTGGAGACTACGGAGCCGGGCGTGCAACTCTATACAGCCAACCGGATGAGGAGCGGCTTCACGGGCAAAGCCGGACAACGCTATCCCGACCGTTCCGCCTTCTGTCTGGAAACACAGCACTTCCCCGACAGTCCGAACAGACCCGATTATCCGTCTGTCATACTTCGTCCCGATGAGGAGTTTATGAGTATTACGGCATACGGCTTCGACGTTGAAAAGTAGTTGGAGATAGTAGTTAGGAGATAAATGTATTTTTTAAACAATTAATAAACTAATAAATTATACAACAATGGTACAAACGAAACAGAAGAGTTACGCACTACCTATTTTAATGATGATCCTGCTGTTCGGTATGATCTCATTTGTGACGAATTTAGCGGCACCGATGGGTATCGTGGTGAAGGGGCAATTTCAGGTTTCTAACTTTCTCGGTATGTTGGGCAACTTTGCCAACTTTGCTGCTTATGCCTGTATGGGGATTCCCGCCGGCAAACTGCTGGAACGCATCGGCTACAAGAAGACGGCTTTGCTGGCGATAGCTGTCGGCTTTGCCGGAGTGGGGATACAGTTCCTTTCCGGTACGGCGGAGAGCTTCGAGGTTTATCTGTTGGGTGCATTCGTTGCCGGTTTCTCCATGTGTATGCTGAATACGGTGGTGAACCCGATGTTGAACACGCTGGGCGGTGCCGGCAAGAAGGGCAACCAGCTGATTCAGATTGGCGGGTCTTTCAACTCTTTGATGGGTACGCTGGTTCCTATCATGGTCGGTATGCTGGTCGGCGAAGTGACGAAGGATACGGCTATTACGGACGTAAACCCTGTGCTGTTTATCGCTTTGGGCATCTTTGCCGTGGCAGGTATCGTGCTGTACTTTGTGAATATACCCGAACCGAGTATCATCAAGAAAGGGGAAGCGGTAAGATCACAACACAGTGCGTGGGCGTTCCGCCACTTTGTATTGGGAGCCGTAGGTATTTTCGTGTATGTAGGCGTTGAAGTCGGCATACCGGGCACATTGATGCTCTACCTGGCAGAAGCCTCCGACAAGGGGGGGGCAGGGCTTGCCACTGCTTTGGCAGGGACGGTAGCCGGTACGTATTGGTTCCTCATGCTTGTCGGTCGTTTCCTCGGCGCAGGTATTGCGGGAAAGATTTCCAGCAAGGCTATGCTTGTTGTTGCTTCGGGACTTGGTATTGTGCTGGTACTTTCAGCCATGTTCTCTTCTCCGGAAACCATCGTATCCATGCCTGTATTTCAAACGACGGCTACCAGCTTTTCTTTCGGCTTGGCACAAGTGCCCATCAATGCGTTTTTCCTTGTGTTGATCGGTCTTTGTACTTCTGTTATGTGGGGCGGTATCTTCAATCTTGCTGTTGAAGGCTTGGGTAAATATGTTGCTTCGGCTACCGGTATCTTTATGATGATGGTTTGCGGCGGCGGTATATTGCCTTTGTTGCAAAACAAGATTGCTGACTTGGCAGGGTTTATGCCCAGCTATTGGGTTATCTTCGCCGGACTTGCTTATCTGCTGTTCTACGCTTTGGTCGGGAGCAAGAATGTGAATACGGATATTCCGGTAGAATAATTTATTGAGAAGTTAGAAGAGGGGAGTTGGGAGTTGGAAAGCCCCTTTTTCCTGATATGTAGTGAAGTTTATCCCTAACAGGGTTTTTGGAACCCTGTTAGGGATTTGATATTACTGATTGTATCCGTTTGCGATTGTTTGCATTTGCCTATTGTATAATGTTATGAAGCATCCCGAATACATTCCTAAAATAAAGGCGGTTCTTAATCTGGTAGCCCCTGATGCCGAAGTCATTCTTTACGGTTCGGAAGCCAGAGGTGATGCCCGTGCCGACTCTGATGTTGACCTTTTGATACTGTTAGATAAGGAGAAGATATGCAATCAAGATATTGTTGACATTACCTATCCGTTGTATGACTTGGAATATTCCGACGGCTTTTGCGTCAGCCCTTTGCTTTGTACCCGTAATATGTGGTATAACCGTCCTTTCAAGACCCCCTTTTTTATAAATGTAATGAAGGAAGGAATAAGGATATGACACAGGAATTGAATGATGATGCTGTTAAAGCCCTTTTCACCTATCGCATACAGCGAGCTAAAGAGACACTTTTGGAAGCTGATTCATTGATGCGGGACGATTTCTATAATGCCGCAGTCAATCGTCTTTATTATGCCTGTTATTATGCTGTTGTCGCACTTTTAGTGAAAAACGGCATACCGGCACAAACACATCAAGGTGTAAAGCAAATGTTTGGGATGCATTTTATTGCAACCGGCAAAATAGATAATAAATACGCCAAGTTCTACAGTCGGCTGTTTAATGACAGAATGAGCGGGGATTATGATGATTTTCTGACCTATGATGCGGAAATGTTGTCCGCCCTCCGCCCCCAATCCGAAGAGTTTATCTGCGTTGTCGAAAGGGAGTTGCATAAGAATTGAAACGTTAATACCATGCAAAAGAAAATCAGGGCTAAGTTTCAAGAATTGTTTCAGGCGGAGGGCAGCGTGTTTGCCTCTCCGGGCAGGATTAATTTGATAGGCGAACATACCGACTATAACGGCGGGTTCGTCTTCCCCGGTGCCATTGACAAGGGGATGATTGCAGAGATTAAGTTGAACGGGACGGACAAGGTACGTGCCTTTTCCGTTGATTTGAACAGCCGCGCCGAGTTTGGCTTGAAGGAAAGCGATGCCCCTTCGGAAAGCTGGGCGAAGTATATCTTCGGCGTATGCCGCGAGATTGGTAAGCGGGGCGGAAAGATTAGCGGGTTCGACACCGTCTTTGCCGGCGATGTGCCGCTGGGGGCGGGGATGTCTTCCTCTGCTGCTTTGGAAAGTACGTATGCCTTTGCGTTGAACGAGCTGTTCGGCTTGGGCATCGACAAGTTTGAGCTGGCGAAAATCGGACAGTCCACGGAACATAATTATGTCGGTGTGAAGTGCGGCATCATGGATCAGTTCGCCTCCATCTTTGGGAAAAGGGGCAGTCTGATACGGCTGGATTGCCGTTCTTTGGAATACAAATACTTTCCGTTCAATCCGGAAGGCTATAAGCTGGTCTTGCTGGACTCTGTGGTGAAGCATGAGTTAGCCTCTTCGGCGTACAACAAACGCCGGCAGTCCTGCGAAACGGCTGCCGCCGCCATTCGCCGCCGTCATCCGGAGGTTGAGTTTCTGCGCGATGCCACGTTGGAGATGCTGAACGAAACCAAAGCCGAGATAAGCGGGGAGGATTTTCTGCGTGCCAAATATGTGATTGAAGAAGTGCAGCGCGTGTTGGACGTATCCGCCGCCTTGGAAAGAGGCGACTATGAAACTGTCGGGCAAAAGATGTACGAAACCCATCACGGCATGAGCAGGCTCTATGAAGTAAGCTGTCCCGAACTTGATTTCCTGAACGACATTGCCCGCAAATGCGGCGTAACCGGCTCGCGCGTCATGGGCGGCGGCTTCGGCGGCTGTACCATCAACCTTGTGAAGGAAGAGAAATACGATGCCTTTATCAAAGAAGCCTTTACTGCCTACAAGGCTAAGTTCGGACACGAACCGAAACTGTATGACGTGGTGATTAGCGATGGAGCGCGGCAGTTGGTATAAGCCCGCCTCTCAGGACAGACCAAGCAGCCACCCGCCGACCTGATACACTGTAAAGGCAATCAGCCAGGCAAGTACGCAGGAATAGACAACAACAAAGGCTCCCCATTTCCATGACCCCGATTCTTTGCTGATAGCCGTGATCGTAGCAATGCACGGAAAGTAGATGAGGACAAACAGCATCAGACTCAATGCCGTCAGTGGAGAAAACACCGGTTCTCCGGCGGCATTGCGATCTTCTTTCAAACGATTGGGCAATACGCGGCTCTCCGCCGAACCATCCCCCGTATAGAGAACGCCGAGCGTACTGACAACCACTTCCTTGGCCGCCATGCCGGTAAGCAGTGCAACGCTTGTTTTCCAATCAAAGCCCAACGGTGCCATAATCGGCTGTATCGCCTGCCCCATCCTCCCGATATAAGAATGTTCCTGCTGACTGATAGCCCTCTGCCTCTCTTCTTCGGGGGAGTTGGGAGTTAGGAGTTGGGAGTTGGGAGCCTCATCAACTACTGAATTCTCCCCCCCATTGTGGGGAGAGGGTGGGGGCGAGGTACGTGGAAAGTATCCCAAAAACCAGATAAGTATGGAAGCCGCCAATATAATTCCCCCCATCTTGTGCAGGTATTGCCGCGCCTTCTCCCACACATGAATAAGTATCGACTTCGCCGTCGGCATACGGTAAGGAGGAAGCTCCATGACAAAGGGCACATCTTCTTCCTTAAACAAGAAGTGTTTGAAAAGCCTTGCCAAGACCACCGCCAACAGGATGCCCGTGGCATAAAGGCTTAGCATAATCAGGCTCGCCGATTCGGGAAAGAATGCACTAGTCAGCAGCACATACACCGGCAGGCGGGCACTGCAACTCATCAGTGGATTGACAAGCATCGTCACCAGCCGGCTGTTGCGGCTTTCAATCGTGCGCGATGCCATAATAGCCGGCACGGTGCAACCGAAACCCATCACGAGCGGGATAAACGACTTTCCGTGCAACCCCATCTTGTGCATAATCTTGTCCATGATAAACGCCGCCCGCGCCATATACCCCGAATCCTCCATAAAGGAGATGAATAGATATAATATGAGAATGTTCGGCAGGAAGACAATTACGCCCCCCACGCCGCCGATGATGCCGTCCACCAGCAAATCCTTGAAAGGACCTTCGCTCATAACGCTCCGTATGAAATTGCCAAGCCATTCCACCCCCGCTTCTATCCACTCCATCGGGTAATTGCCCACATGGAAGGTAGCCTCGAACATCAGCCACATGAAGAAGAGGAAGATCGGGAAGCCCAGCAGCCGGTGCGTCACAATGGGGTCGATAAGCTGCGTTTTGCTGACCTTCTGTGTTGTATTCTCCTTGAATGTTTCCAGCAGGGCACCGGAAATAAAGCCGTAGCGTGCATTCGTGAAAGCCGTTTCGCAGTCTTCCTCCAGCAGCTCTTCGATTTCCTCCGTGCCGCGGCGTTTGGCGTTCAGTATCCGTTCGGCACTTGGCAAGCCTTTTGCAAAGGCTTCCGCTTCGCTGTCTCCTTCCAGCAGTTTGAGGGCTAAATAGCGTTTGGACATTTCGGAGGGAAGGGCGGCTTCCTCTGCCAACACCTCCCACACATGCCGGATTTCTTTTTCTGCCACCTCCCCGTAATGGATATGGATATGGCGGACAACGGGGTCTTCTTCTTCATACACCCGTATGATACGGTCGAACAGTTCACGGATGCCGGTGCCGGTCTTGCTGACGGTCGGGACGATGGGAGCACCCAACATGCGGGAAAGCGATTCATGGTCGAACTTATCCCCCTTGCGCTGCAATTCATCGTACATGTTCAGGGCAATCACCATGCGCACGTCCATATCAATCAACTGCGTAGTGAGGTAAAGGTTTCGCTCCAGATTGGAGGCATCAATGATGTTGATGACCACATCGGGCTGCACCTCCTGCAAATGGCGGCGGACGTAGCGTTCCTCCGGCGTATAGGCGGACAGCGAGTAAGTGCCCGGCAAATCCACCACGCGGAAGGTGTACCCGCTCTGACGGAAAACGCCTTCCTTGGCATCTACCGTCACGCCGCTGTAATTACCCACGTGCTCGCGCAGTCCGGAAGCATAGTTGAACAGGGATGTTTTCCCGCAATTGGGATTGCCGACAAGGGCAACGTTGATCGTCTTCCGCTCTTTCAGGGCAAAGGCATGAAGCTCCTCAGTGGAAGGCATCACAAGGGATGCGGTTTGAGCAACGGCATTCCCGTTGCCAAGCAGTTGGGCGGCATATTCCACTGCACTGACCACCTCAATCAAAGCGGCTTCGCTGCGCCGCAAAGACACGTCATACCCCATAATGCGGTAATGAATCGGGTCTCTAAGCGGTGCGTTGCGGATAATCTCCACTTCCTTCCCTCTGACAAAACCCATCTCGATGATACGTTTGCGGAAGGCACCGCGCCCCGTCACCTTTACGATGATTCCCTTGTCCCCTGTCTGAAGTTCTGATAAGCGCATATCCTTGTATTCTTTGCGCCCAAAGGTAGCCGTAAAGGCACCGCGTTCAATACCCATATATAGGTATTTCCGGCGGGGGGGGGAGCGCAGGGTGTGTATCCCTACGACCTAAGCTATATTCCTAATAGGGCAAACACACGAAATTGATATGCTGCCGAAAATCTCCCGACAATAAAGGAAAGGGTATTGTTAATTTAATATAGTCAATTCATTATTGAGCTTTAAAAACAATAAATTCAAAGACTTTTCAATCATGTGTTCCGCTTTGCCATAACATTTCCCTTTCCGCCTGAACCTTGCCAAATAATGCCGGATTCTACCGTTGTATCCCTCAACGGTAAATGTCTCCGCCTTAGTTTGCAAATGTTTTTCCGCAGGGATAAATTCCCTGTAACTTTTCCAATAATCAGAACAATAGAATGAAACATCCGGTTCCCCGACAGTTTCCCACAATTTCAACCCGGTTCGTGTGGAGCGGTCTCCACAGACAAAAGAGACAAGTCTTTTTCCATATCCGTCAACAGCCGTCCATACCCGACAGTAGTTTTTTTGACCCGTGTACGCGTGTATTTCATCTAATTCAACCACTTCAATGCTCTCTTTTCTTTCAGGCAGATTTACTTCCGTACCCCATTTCTTTATCCAGCAGCAAACCGTTCCATAACTGATTTTTAGTATGCGACCGACAGCCCGGAATCCTAAAACATTTCCAATGCCATGCGATGAACCTC
>LBCX01000081.1 GCA_001657575.1 Bacteroidales bacterium Barb4 | reverse complement strand
GCCTTTTACTTTGGTTATCCGGTCAATCTTTTCTTTTAATTCCCTGTCCTCTTCCACACAAGTTGCCTGAGTGTAAAACTCAATCTGTCCTGCCTTGAGTGCCGTCACACGGGCATTCCTGTGATACAAGTGTTCCATGGGCATGCAACCGACATTTGGCACGAACCAAATCCTTTTTTACAGACGAGAGTTCACGACATAAATCCCGTAATCCCTTGTAATTTAAACTTGTCGGCTGCCATGCCGGTATACTTCTTTCCAAACCGAAGTCCGCGATAAGAGTTGCATCCGCCTTGTCCGTCCCGGTTTTTACATTTAAACTTCCGGCATGGTGCCTGATCCTGTTTGCCGGCATCACGCATTCCTGTCCGTTATCATGCAGAAAATAAGTAAGATCCTCATAATAATAGCCTGTCACTTCCGGTACAAACTTCAATGACATTCCTTTGGGCAGGCCTTTGAGAGACCAATCCAAGAAGCCCTTGAAGCCTTCATAATCATTGGAGAACGAACGGCTGCGTTTTATCTTTACCTGCCCGTCATCCGGCTGTTCCTTGAGACATGCGTGAGACCCGTCCCTTGAAATGTCAATTCCTGCCGGTTGTTTCTTTTATTTGTGAAATACTTCCTTAATTTTAACGAGGGGGCAAACATACGAGGACTTCTCGGACGGTGTTGCCCGTAACCCCACATTCCGCACATTCCGCTTCGCTCCATGTGGGGCTGAAATCCATAGCCCTTTCAGGGCTACGTATATGAGTTATTTATTATAGGGGTAGCAAGCCGAAAAAAGCGGCGCAGGCTTCCGGCATGTTCGTATTGATGTAGTCGATACCCAAGGTGTGGAAGATAGCCCATGCTTCTTCACTGTCGGGTGTTCCCCAAAAGCGTATCGGTTTGCCAAGGCTGTGGACTTTTGCGATGACTTCCGTCAGTTTTTGGCGGTCTGCCGCAGAGAGGCTTCCCTTGCCGTCCCATCGAGTGTAATCACTCAAGTTGAGGCTTATCATGCTGATTCTTTCCAGTTGTTCCTGAGTGTAATCGGTATGGGAGCCGTCGAAGGAGATGCAGGAAGGGTACTTGTAGAAATTAGCGGCATTGGGGCGGTCGCCGGAAATGACTACACGGACAGCATAGGGATTCACCGTCGAGTCGAAGACTTCTGGATTGTATTCCAGTTTCGCTATCAGTTTTTTCAATGGAAAGCACATATCTACTTTTATATCAATCAGCAAGGTTAGGAGTTGATCGGAATCTTTCCATACCCTGCTTTCGTTTTGCTGGAACAAGTTTATCAGTGGTTTGAGGTAGGCATCGTCCAGAGTTGGGGCGGACGGTAGGTCGAATAGATTGTGCGCCACACGGAGTTCATCATTAAACGGCGTGGCAAAGATGTCAGCTTCTATGGAAGAGGCGCGATATGAATAGGCATGGTAAAAAGGTTGCTGTTGCAGATAGTCATTGTGTGAATGTATCAGCACTTCCTGTGCCGAAAGAGGGACTGATAACAAGCCTGCTATCCCAATAAATAGGATTGCTAATTGCCTTTTCATCTGTTTATAATTCATTGTTTCCATACAAGATACCGTGCAAAACGGCTTCTTCGTTAGACGAGAGCCGCCCTCCATCCAATCAAAGCACAATCTTTTGTATGTGCTGTTTATCGCCGTAAACGAGCTTGGCAACGTATATCCCCGGCGGGAGGGTTACGGCGACAGTCTCCTGACGGGAGGGCACGGGATATTGCCCGACAATCCTGCCGTTTGCCGCAATCACCGACAAGCGTGCGTTCTCCACTCCTTCGGGCAGCAGGAGATGGAGCGATTTGCGATCGGCTCCAATAAAGATATACGCCGCATCCCCGTCCTCTGCAATGGGGGGGAAGGGAATGCTGTCAGTAGGCTCTATATATGCAACAGGGTCGATGAAGAAGGACGTTCGCATCGGATGCAGGAGGTGCGCACCGGCTTCCGTCCATGTATCGCCGGCAAGAAGCCACGCCGTGTTCTGCGCCGTTGCCTTGTCCGGCAGGCTGTAGGCAGTAAAGCTGACACCTTTCGGGAGTGAATTGATTTTGCAACCCACAAAGAACATGCGGCTGTTCACCTGCACAGGCTTCGCAAGGCGGATAAAGCTCTCTTGGGAGCGGTTTAAGGGCTTTGATGTTTCGGTAAAGGTCGCATCAGCCTTGACCCTGTTTTGATAGGTCGGACGGAAGGTCTCCGTATAAAGAAGGGTTTCGGGCTTGTTTGTTCCGCCGTACACACGCACTTCCACATCCAAGCCTGCATTAGAGCTTGTGCCAATGGAAGGGGTCACGAAGTAGGCACCGTAAACCGTTGCCGGAGCAGTGACACGGTATGCCTCCGCAAAACAGCTGTCGCCGAAGGACGTTACCTCAATCTCTTCCGCACGACCGGATGCCCTTACATTACTAAGGCGGACGGCACTTGCTTTTTTGTACGGGTCTAAACCTTCGCAGGAAAGGACTTCCCCGCTCGACGGGTTCAGCCAATGCGCCAGTTGCTTGTCAAAAGCCTCTTCCGGCTTCCACGCCTTAAAGAAGGCATAATAGTAATCATCCGTTGGCTTGTCGCAATCAGAGAAGCCGCCGGTAAGTCCGCCGACAACATGCCCGCCTGCATCAAACAAAGGCGAACCGGACGAGCCGGAAGATGTACATCCGGCAGTCCATTGACCGATATGCCAATGACTTTCGGCGGCAAACGTGTCTTCAAGCCCTTTCGGGCTGAATGTTTTCAATACAATCTCATCCGCCCAACTCACCCTTTTCACCGAACTGTTCGGATGATGAATACCGAAGAAAGGCGGCGACAGCCTTTCCGAGCGGTTCCATCCGGCATAGTACGGCTGATAATAGACAGGGGGAGGCTCCAGCAGTTCCAGCAAAGCCAAATCATGCTTCTCATTCAACGCCAGCCGGCGGGCGGAGGCTACGGACATCTCTTCCGCTCCCCGCAAAATGGGGGTGCAAAGCGGACTGTTGTAGTTGAAATAGCACACGACACTGCCGGCTATCCGGTCAAACTCTGTCTCACGGGTAATGGTGAAATTCTTGTTGATGCAATGGGAGGCAGTCAGCAGGTAGGGCTTCCCGTCATTCGCCGTGTTGTTAATCATTGTGCCGGAACAAGCAGTCGTCCCGTCAAGGATAAGCAGCACAACGCTCCGCCCTGCGGCTTCAACCTCTTCATCGCCGGAAGAACAGGCAAGCGGCTCCATGCAGAAGTCCTGCGCCGGATTGTTGCCTTTGGGTTCATCTCCGCGCAGACTGCGGTAGGCATGGTTTACCTCGCCTACGGTCAACCGTCCCGCAAAAGGGGCATCCGCCGGCTCCTGATATTCAATCACCAACTCCTCGCCCCGCACGGGGGACACGGGAAGTATCCCCAACTCCGAATTGTTCAAATGATTGAATGCTCCAAGTATATGCGTCCTCTCCTTATTATATAGGAACAGCCGTGCCCCTTCGGGCAATTCATATTCGGTAAACAATACATTGATGGAAAGTGCCCCGGCGGAACGGATACCTAGCCGCCAAACCCGCGTACCGTCCGGCAATACGAAAGACATTCCCGAATTGTCGCAGTTAAACTCCGTCACAAACTTGTAGGCAAACCTGTACCCGCTCCGCAAATCACTTTCGTTCAGGGAATCGATACGCAGTTCCTCCGCCACGTCAAAAGCCGACATCTCCTCCGGGCGGAACGTATCCCCGCCGTCCGCCCCTCTGGTGACAACCTCCGGCAACGGCATCCCGCCGTAACTGACCTGTGCAAAACAGACCGGCGACAAGAGGAATAAGCAAGAAAGGACGGGAATGATAAATCGTACCATCCGGCGAAGGGTTACAGGGTTATATGGATACGATTTCCAACGTCTTCATGATGTCGGGATTGATAGGCTTGAGATTCTTGATGGCTTTGGAGAAGGGGACGTAAACGATAGCATCGTTCTGAATACCAATCATAACGTTCCGCTGGTCATCCAACAGGGCATCAATGGCGGCAACACCCATGCGGGTTGCCAGAATACGGTCTCGCGCCGTAGGAGAGCCGCCGCGCTGCAAGTGTCCGAGAATGGAAACGCGCACGTCAAACTGCGGATATTCCTTCTTCACACGCGCCGCCACGCCTATCGCCCCGCCGGTCACTTCGCTCTCCGCCACAAGCACGATACTGCTGCTTTTGGATTTGCGAAAGCCCGTCTCAATCATTTCCGCCAGTTGGTCTCTCTCCAAATAAATCTCCGGAATAATGGCAGCCTCCGAACCGGAAGCAATCGCCCCGTTAAGAGCAAGGAAGCCCGCCTCGCGCCCCATCACCTCAATAAAAAACAGACGCTCGTGGGAAGTGGCAGTATCGCGGATTTTATCCACGCATTCCATAATGGTGTTGAGAGCCGTGTCGTAGCCGATTGTCACATCCGTCCCGAAAAGGTCGTTGTCAATCGTTCCCGGCAAGCCGACAACGGGATAGTTAAACTCTTGCGCAAAGATACGGGCACCCGTAAGCGTCCCGTCCCCGCCAATCGCAACAAGGGCATCAATATTATGCTCTACCAGACGCTCATAAGCCAGCTGACGACCTTCGACAGTGCGAAACTCCTCGCACCGCGCAGTCTTGAGGATCGTCCCCCCGCGCGGAATGATGTTGCTTACATCTTGCGTCTTAAACTCTTTGATTTCATTCGTAATCAATCCCTTGTAGCCTCTGTAAATACCTTTTACCGACATTCCGTTGTGAATAGCCGCGCGGGTCACCGCACGAATGGCGGCGTTCATGCCGGGCGCATCACCTCCGGAAGTTAAGATGCCTATACATTTTACCATTGACATAGCCTGCACAGTTTTAATTCGGCGGCAAATGTAGGAAGATTTGGGAAACGGGTGCAGATAAAGATGGCTAATCATTTTTCCCCCATTTGTCTTGCATATCAAAAAAAGCACTACATTCGCGCGGTTGTTGACCAATGTATTATTTTGATTATTACACTCCTAATATTATTATTATAAACCCCTGATACTTTATGAGTAGAGAGATTAAGCTGAGCTTGCTTTACCGTGACATGTGGCAATCGTCCGGTAAATATCAACCGAGAGTTGACCAGCTGATACAGATTGCCCCTGTGATCATTGATATGGGCTGTTTCGCCCGCGTGGAAACCAACGGTGGTGCCTTCGAGCAGGTCAACCTGCTCTACGGCGAGAACCCGAACAAGGCAGTGCGCGAGTTTACCGCACCCTTCAACAAGGTCGGCATAAAGACACACATGCTTGACCGCGGTCTGAACGGCTTGCGGATGTTCCCCGTCCCCTCCGACGTCAGGAAACTGATGTACAAGGTGAAACACGCCCAGGGTGTGGACATCACCCGTATCTTCTGCGGATTGAACGACCCCCGCAACATTATCCCTTCCATTCAGTACGCCAAGGAAGGCGGCATGACCGCGCAGGCTTCGCTGTGCATCACCTATTCCCCCATCCACACGGTGGAATACTACGTGAAGCTCGCCAAGCAGCTGATAGAAGCCGGTGCCGAAGAAATCTGTTTGAAGGACATGGCAGGCGTTGGTCGCCCGCACAGCATCGGGCAGATCGTGAAAGGCATCAAGGCATCTAACCCCAAAATCATTGTGGACTATCACGGGCATTCCGGCCCCGGCTTCTCCGTTGCTTCCATGCTGGAAGCGGCAAAGAACGGCGTTGATGTGATTGACGTGGCTATGGAGCCGCTCGCATGGGGGATGGTTCACCCCGATGTCATCACCATTCACGCCATGCTGAAAGATGCCGGCTTCTCGCTTCCCGATATTAACATGGAGGCATATATGGAAGCGCGGCGGCTGACGCAGACGTTTATCGACGACTTCCTCGGCTTCTTCATTGATCCGGGCAACAAGATTATGACTTCCCTGCTTGTCGGTTGCGGACTGCCGGGCGGCATGATGGGTTCAATGATGGCTGACCTCAAGGGGATGCACAACGCCATCAACCTCGCCCTGTGCCAAAAGGGGAAAAAGGAAGTAACCTTCAACAACCTCGTTGTCCAGCTGTTCAACGAAGTGGAAACCATCTGGCCCAAGCTGGGCTATCCCCCATTGGTAACGCCTTTCAGCCAGTACGTGAAGAACATCGCTCTGATGAATATCCTCGCTATGGCAAAAGACGAACCCCGCTTCTCCATGATAGACAAGGACAGCTGGAACATGATACTCGGCAAGGCAGGGAAGCTCCCCGGCGCGCTGGCTCCCGAAATCAAAGAACTGGCGGCAAAGAACGGTTTGGAGTTTTACAAAGGCGACCCGCAAGCCGCTTTCCCCGACGACTTGGAACGTTTCCGCAAGGAAATGAAAGAGAACAAGTGGGACGAAGGCAAGGACAAGGAAGAGCTGTTTGAATTTGCCATGCACGAACGCCAGTACCGCGACTTCAAGTCAGGTCTCGCCAAAGACCGCTTCAATCAGGAACTTGCACAGGCGAAGGAGAAAGCCAACGCCCCGATTATCGTCAAACGCCCCGTCGTTGAAGTGCCGACCTTCGACCTCGACGCCGTCCTCAAGGAATACCCGAAAGCCAAACCCGTGCAAGCCCCCATCAAAGGCACCATCCTTTGGGAACTGGACACGCAGGACACATCCACCCCTCCCCTCATCGGTTCAACCGTCAAGGCAGGCGACATCATCTGCTATATCCAGCATTACTACGGCATTGAAACGGTCAAAGCCTCTTTCGGCGGCACCCTTGTCGGCACCTACGTCAAACAAGGTGGACTTGTCCAAAAGGGCGAAGTGCTCGCTTTCATTTCCTGACTCCGGTACGCAGAAGTCCCGAAGGGACTAAAGATTTCAGCCCCACATGAAGCGCAGCGGAATGTGGGGTTATAAGAATGACATCATCAAGGGGTTCTGAAAGAACGACAGAATTTGTATCGTTCTTTCAGAACTTTCTTGATGATGTCGTTTTTATAACCCGACGTGCCCCCACATTCCGCTACGCTGCATGTGGGGCTGAAATCCTGTATCCTTTCAGGATACCTTGGTAGTGTCACCTTTAACCCTGCATTCCTATAAACAGAAAACGGGACGTCTCACGACGTCCCGCCCTCAAAACTATATTATTTATTCAAAGAGACTAACCTTAGCCCTAACAGGGTTCTAAACCCTGTTAGGGCTTATCGTATGCTTATCGAACGATAAACTTGCTAACCGTGTTACCGGCGTTCAGGATATAGAAGCCCGGAGCCAAAGCCACAGCCTTCTGCGCTTCATTGCCCGATACCGCAAACTTGGCGGCAGTTTTGCCGTTCAAGGATACTACCGTAGCAGTTGTACCGTCGAGATTGGTCAGTGTCAGTACGCCGTTGGCGTAAGATACGGAAACGCTACCGGCGGTGACAGCGTCAATACCGGTACTCTTTACCACGCGCACTTCAACCGTTGCAACCAAACCGTCAGATGTTGTCGCCGTCAGGACGGTCGTCTTGCCCACTGTATTCGCAAGGTTACTTACGAACACTGTACGGTCAGAATAGCCGGATGAATTACCCAATGTCGGAGCCGAGTGATCGGATTCAGATTCTATCAGTATCACGTTGGACGGATTGTAAGACCATTTCACAAGCTGCCATGCATGACTGTCATCGAATACAGCCGTCAGCTCGATTGACTTGCCTACCTCTACTTCTACAAATTTACCCGTCACGGCACCTTTGTCATCAGTGATGTCAAGCTGCTTTCCGGTAGCCTTTTGAGCATTAGAGGTTATTTCATCGTTGGCGGAAATCTGGTCGCTTGCATCGGGTGCACCGTATTCGGCACGCAGACGGAACTGACCCAGACCGTTGTAATGAACTTCCGCATTGCGGTAGTCAATAGAAGTATCAACCTTACCGTCCTTGTCGTAATATTGTGACGATTTGTTTATGAGGAGGCGATCAGCGTTTCCGGCGGTTGCCGTACCCACGTAGAAATCTTCTTTCCCTATGTTTGCATTGTTAAAATAGTCCCAACGGATCACCTGACCTTCGTTCCAATCGTCACGTTCGGCAGGGGTAACATCAAGAATAAGCGGAAGAACGGCGGTGGTGGCTTCCGAAGAGAACGCTATCTGACGGTGCCATGCACTGAAGTCTGCTTCGGGGGAAGTGATCTCCAAAGAAGTGATGTCGGAGACACCGGCAGATTCACCCGTAAGACTCGGTTTCAAGAAAGCTGCATCAGCTATGGTACGGTTGCTCTTGGCGGGAAGGATAAGTTTTTTGTTTCCAGCTGCACGTGTAGCGACTTCCACCACCAGACCGGAATTGAAGAAAGCTCCGTGTCCGATATTAAGTGTCGTATTCTCGGCATTGTGAATATCCACATCGGCAGTCGGTATTGCGTAAGCAAAGGCTCCGTCTCCGATCTCACGCAGTTTCGCACCCTGTCCGGCAAAAGTAATACTGCTTACAGCGGAAACCTTCTTATAGAGTTCTTCATCCTTGATGCCGGTTGTCTCGTTCGCATGGAAATTATAACCTTCGCGGGTAGGAGCAAAAGCAAGCGTCCCGATGTCTTTTACACTTGAACCAAACTTGATGGTTTTCAACTTGGGGCTGTATCCGGTGATACGTCCGTCTTTGTCTGTTACGACACCGTCAACGGCGTTGCGGAAAGAGCCGGATTCAATGTTGGTGATGTTGTTGCCGACCTCAAGTGCTGAGATATGGGTAAACTTGCTGCCCGTTTCGGCAGTAATAAGACCTGACGCGGCAGATGCATCAAGTTTGAGCGTACCCGTAACAAGTTTAGCGACTCTTTTGTCAACATTGGCAGCTGTAGCGGTAGAGATATCAAACTTCGCGATGTCACCTCTTAAATCCTGCTTGTCGTCGAACAAGGCTGATGCATCCATTCCTTTGACCCCGTCAAAATAGATAATCACATCGGTGGTGTTTTCGAAAAGGGTTCCGAAGTTTAGACCCGGTATTCCGCTTTTGACATTGATTGTTTCGATATCTTCCTTGTCGAACGCATCAGCGGCTATTTCTTTAAGCGATCCGCCTATGGTGATCTTGCGCAATCCCGTATTCTTGAACGCCTTTATTCCGATCGTCTTGAGGTCGTCACTGCCGGAGAGGTCAAGGTCTGTCAGATCCCTTGCTCCCTGAAATGTGCCGTCTTCTATCTTGGTAATGCCTGCTCCGATTGTAACCGACTTAACGTTGGGATACCGTTCGGCTACGCCCGAAGGAACCACCGTACTGCCGGGTATGCCTACCTCAAGTTCAAGGCTTTCAATCCTGTCGCGTATGATTTCAGACTTGACCTTGCCTAAATCTTCTATTGAATATTTCCTGTCCGTCTGTATCCCGATTATATCAACATCATAGGCACCAACCGTAGCAGGGTTAAA
Source organism: Bacteroidales bacterium Barb4 (assembly GCA_001657575.1). Classification (GTDB taxonomy): domain Bacteria; phylum Bacteroidota; class Bacteroidia; order Bacteroidales; family Tannerellaceae; genus Barb7. The sequence continues at coordinate 1,614 of LBCX01000081.1, read as the reverse complement.
TATAATTTCCGAATAGATAAATGGGGATACGTCAATAGAAGCGCGTGCATGCGGATACGTACCGTCCACATTGATTTGCAAAAGGCTTACTTTTTCTAAACCGGACAGTGCGCTTGGATCCTCTTTGTACAACTCAGCCAAAGCATTCACCACAGGATAATTAAACTTCAATGTGTCTTTATTATACATAGAGAAGTCCACGCGGGTGCCTTTCCTGAATGCAAAATAAAGAGAATCACCCTTAGCTATTGCGGTGTCAGCAGCTATAGTGGCAAAGTTTACACCGCTGCCTGCTGTAGATTTTGTACCGCTTGTCAGTATTGACAAGGAATCGGCACGCAATACCTTGGAAGAGCCTAAAACAAGTCTGTAACGAGTGTCATTCTGTAGCTTATAATCGTTGCCCGAAAGACTATTGATCCTCGTGTTCATTATCGAGTCCGCATTCAAGGTAACCGTCACATTTGCATACGCCTCATTCTTGAAATTAAGACCTGCAGTAGCCTTGAAGAGATCAAGGTTCCTCAATCCCTTAAATCTTTTAATGAGAGTTTCATAACTCTTCACCGTATCGCCAAGAACTGCAAGGTTTGTTACGTTGGCGGTGTCGCCGGGAGCAGAAAAATAGCCCTTATCAACATTAATCAATCCGTTAAGAACTGCTCCGGAAACGGACAGATCGTCTGTTAATTTGATTTGTTTAGCAGCAGGAGCTGCATTCTTATCGAATCTAAACGAATCAATCTTAGCAAATTTCACGGAGATTTGATTCAGCAGGTCATTGTCCAAATCACCCTTGCCGACGGTCAGGGTATCGGCAATATCTGAAACATCCAATCCGGGGGCAGCCAACATCGCCTTGATAAGATGTACCGATAAGGTATCAGAACCCTTAGTACCGCTATTTATAGTGATGTTACCTGTGAAAGAGACGTTTATTTTGTCTATATTAGGAACGTATTTACCAACATTAGCCACATCTTTCAACCCCTGCACATAAGTCCTATCGGTTTCCTTTCCAGCGACTACCAGGTTTTCAATCCTGCTAACAATCCTGCTAAAGCCATCATGACCACTCAAATTGGCGACCGGAAGTGTCAAAAGCATGGCTGAACCCGGAAGTGGGGAAATTTTTATCGTACTTATCTTATTGGGTATATTTCCTTCTATCACTTGCAATTTTGGTGCACCTTTAAGGGGGGGCGGAGAGGCCGGCAATTGAGTCCACTTGAGAGATATCAAGCTTTGTGATACCTTTGAACGGGAGACTGTTACCGGTGCCGAAATCAATCCCGGTTACAGTGTAAAACAATTTCTCTCCGCTAACACCTTCAGCCCATCCGATAATCTTGACTGCACCCACCTTATCATCTGCATCTGCAGTTGCGGGTCGAGCTGTCACCTCAAATTGGAGTTTCTCAAAAGTGAATGTCGTACCGGCAACGGGTCCAACGGCCGCCCGCACACTGCCTGTTGCCGCAAAGAGCAGCAGAGCAGTCAATAAGAAGTTAAATCTTTGTTTCATTTGCATAAATATTAATTAATAATTAGTAGTCGGTAGTCGGTGCAGCCGGCTGCGCCGGTGTGGTGCAGGTGGCTGCGCCGAGGTGGTGC
>LBCX01000366.1 GCA_001657575.1 Bacteroidales bacterium Barb4 | reverse complement strand
TCAGGCGGATGCTTTCCGCTACGGCGGCAGGTTCTTGCGGGTTGAGGGGCAGAGGCTTGCCGGTCGGCGTGTTGCAGAAGCGGCAGGAGCGGGTGCATATATCGCCGCCTATCAGGAAGGTGGCTGTGCCGCGACTCCAGCATTCGCCGGCGTTGGGGCATCTGCCGCTGCTGCAAATGGTATGCAGACTGTGGGATTCTACGATGTGCTTGGTGCGGGTGAAGCGGTCGTTGCCACCCAGCCGGATTTTCAGCCAGTCCGGCTTTCGCGGGCTGTCGTCTTTCATAGGGAGTTTACGTATTCCGTCAGGGCTTCGATGTCCTTGCGGGAGGGTTTCGCCTTTTCAATGCCGTGTCGGTGCGTTTCAAACACGTCTTTCATGTTGGCGGCGCGACCGTCGAAGAGATAGGGAGCCGTGCGCCATACTTCGCGCAGGGCAGGGGTGTCCCATCCGTGTTCAAATTCGATGTCTTCGCCGATGCGGTGCAGTTTCATGTCCGTGTAGTAGGTGCCGCTGTGGCAGTCGCCACAGTTAAGGCGGTCGAACACCTTGCGCCCCTCTTCGGCTTTCGCCGAAAGTTTGCCGCCGACAAGGTAAGGGCTGGGGACGGGTTGCAGGGCTTTGAGGTAGGCATTCACACAGTCAAGGGATGCCTTGTCCAACTCAAAGAACTGGATGAAGCGGAAGCCGGCATCTACGGCAGTTTCCGCCGCATCGCGGATACCGGAAATCATACAGGCAGGTGTGACATGACTAAAAAGAAGGCTCTTGCAGTTCTTGGAATTACCTACGCCGTCGTTCATCAAGTCCCAATTCATGCCGTCCATACGTGCATCGCCGGGGTGACAGCCGTTGCAGCTTTGCCAATTCTGGAAGCAGTTGGAGGCATCGTTGAAGTATTTCTCGCCTTTCTGTTCGGGGGATTCGGTGCGGGCAGGGTTTAGATTAACGGCAGAAACGGCGAGGGTATGAATATCCATCACATTGAGGATGTCGGCGAAATAGGTGGGGACAAACAGCTTGTCGCCTGCAAGAGCCATATAGCGGGGGCCATTTCCTTCTAAGGGTATGCGCCGGCGGATGCCGTAGAGGAAGTTCAAATCGTAGTCTAAGGCTGTCTTGTCGGGATATTGCTCAAACTTGCGGCGCAGGGCTTTGTGATCAATTACGCTGACCTCATGCGTGCCGGAATGGAGAACAAAGATGGACGCTTCGTTGCAGGCAATGCCCCATATACCAGCGGCTCCCCGCTCGGGTTCGTCCGCCAATACGGCTCCCGCAAACGTCTGCGTATGGGTATCAATGATGCTGAAAGCACTCGTATTCATCCAACCCTGTTGCAACTGGGAGGTAGGCACGGTAAACCGTCCCAGATTATGGGAAACATAGATGTATTTCCCGTCCGGCGTGATGCACATACTTCGCAACGCATTGCTGCCATTAGCCAAAGGAATATCCTTCACCTTCGTAAAGGTCTTCAAGTCAATCACGGATACACAGCTTGCCACCACATCAGCATCTGCCCGTCCGACAGGCAGGAAATTGGCTACATACAAATATCTCCCGCTCTTATCAATCACAGCGGACTTCGGCTCGCGAAGCACCCGTACCGTCCGCACCGCCTGCCGCCGTTCCACATCTATCTCGCTGACCGTGCCGGCATATTGATTGCACACATAGACACGTTTCCCGTCAGGCGAAGCCGTCGGAGCGCAGGCTCCCGAACCGGCAGGGACAACCGCCGCCGTCTTGCCCGACGCAAGGGAAACAATTTGCAATCGTCCTTCGGCGGAAAAGGTAGTCACATACGCCCAATCGCCGGCAAGCAGGAGTCCTGTAGGTACATCATCCAAGGGTATGGAGCGGGTCAGGCTATGGCAGTCGGGAGAGAAAACGTCAATCCGCCTCAACTCCTTCTGAGCAAGAAAGACCTCGCCGTTTGCGTTCAAGGCGATATCGGTTGTGAAGAACGGCGGGTTATCCGCCGTTGCCGCCGTCGTTGCCACCGTCGTCAGGCAGAGGGACAAGCAGAGTGCGGATATATTCTTTTTCATAAACGATGCCCGTGTTAGGGTATCCTGAAAGGATACCGGATTTCAGCCCCACATGGAGCGAAGCGGAATGTGGGGTTAAGGGATACATATCCGAACCCCTAACAGGGTTTGAAACCCTGTTAGGGGTAGGGTTGATGAGATATAATATGAACTAAACGGTGGAGTTCTGAAAGAACGATAATATATATTGTT
>LBCX01000080.1 GCA_001657575.1 Bacteroidales bacterium Barb4 | reverse complement strand
AAGATTAAAAAAGGCGAACAGCTTACCGTATTTCAAAAGCTGAGTACAGGCTATCAGGAAGCGGAAGAATGGCTTCGTCTGCCTTTTGCCGCCGGACAGATTGAATGGATCGGAAAGGATCGTTTCTTCTATACCTCTTCTTACAGTCATCATTTTGAACTGCTGTTGAGGGAAAGCGACGGCAACTGGCAGGAGGCTTTGAAAAAGAAGGAAGAAAACAAGGGCTACCGGATATTTGACGAACTCCCCTTTTGGTCGAATGGGAGAGGGGATGTCAGCGGGCAGCGTACCCACCTGTATTATTACGATAAAGGCAAGAGCACCCTCCTGTCGGATACCTTTGAAACGGTTTCTTCCTTAAAGTTAAGCCCCGATAAGAAAACGCTGGTTTACACGAGCCGGAAGTATTACGGGAAAGCACCGCAATCCAATCATTTGGTCACCCTCAATGCAGAAACATTGGAAAAGAAGGAACACCCCTTGTTTAAGGAGGCTTCCTACGGTGGTTTTCATTTCCTGAACGATGATGAGCTGTTTCTGACAATCAACCGAAGTATCGAACACGACAAATCGGAAAACGCCGGCTTTTACCGTCTGCACCTGCGTTCCGGCAATATCTCCGAGATATATGACGGCTCAATCTACAGCTCATCCGGCGGTTCGTTTACTTTCGATAAGGACGGGGCGCGTTACCTCTCAACGGTTGTGGACAGGACACACCTGCTCCATCTTGCCTATAAAGATGCAAAGGTTACGTTTCTGACAAAGGGGGATATATCTGTACAAAACTACTTTCCCTACAAGGACGGTTTCCTGCTTATAGCCACAACAGGGCAGCAGGGGGAAGAGATTTATTTCCTTGACAGGAAAGGCGGATTGTCGCCCTTGACTTCTATCAATACACAATTGTTTGCCGAGCACAATGTGGTAGAACCCGTAGAAATCACTTTCACCAACCGCGAGGGAAGAGAATTGAACGGTTATGTCTTGCCCCCCGCCGGTTACGAAAAGGGGAAAAAATACCCTGCCATATTGGATATACACGGAGGTCCGAAATCTGTTTATAAAGCCTCGTTTTTCCATGAAATGCAATATTGGGCTAATCAGGGATATGCCGTATTCTTCACGAACCCTACGGGGAGTGACGGGCGGGGTGCCGAATTTGCCGATATACGCGGAAAGATTGGGACAATCGATTATGACGACCTCATGGACTTTACAGATGCCGTCTTGAAGCAAACGGACTTTCTTGATAAAGAACGTTTGGGTGTAACGGGAGGTTCCTACGGGGGAGTGATGACGAATTGGATTATCGGGCATACCGACCGCTTCAAGGCGGCGGCTTCCCAACGCAGCATATCCTCTTGGCAGACATTCAGCAATACGAGCGACATAGGTCATTCGTTTACCTATACCTATTTTGGAACGGATGTGTGGAAAAACAGTGAGCTGTTGTGGGACAGGTCTCCCTTAAAGTATGCCGACAAAGTGAAAACGCCCACCCTTTTTCTCCACAGCGATGAGGACTACCGTTGCTGGCTTGAGGGAGGTTTGCAGATGTATTATGCCCTGCAATACTTTGAAGTCCCCACCCGCATGATCATATTCAAAGGTGAAAATCACGAACTGTCCCGTTCCGGCAAACCGCAAAACAGAATAAAGCGGCTGGATGAAATTACCCAATGGTTTGACAAGTATTTGAAAGCTGAATAATCCACACCCCTAACAGGGTTTGAAACCCTGTTAGGGGTTAAAAATAACCGATGCCATGCAGAAGCCCCGAAGGGGCAGGAGATTTCAGCCCCACATGAAGCGAAGCGGAATGTGGGGTTTATGGATAAAAACATCTGATGAAGTCCTGAAAGGGCGATACAAATACAACCAATGATTTGCAATGCAATGTAGTCATATTCCATCGTTCTTTCAGAACTTTCCTGGCGGTGTCGTCCTTAACCCCACATTCCGCTTCGCTCCATGTGGGGCTGAAATCCGGCATTCCTTCGGAATGTGTATGACACATCTCAATAAAGAATTACTTCATTATATAAATAACAATAAGTAGAATGAAAAAGAACATCGCAGCTCTATTCATACTTCTTGCAACCTTTGCACAGGCATCGGCGCAGGACAAGTATTATTTCGAGGGGCAGGGAAAGCTCAACCCTGACATCCCCACGCCCGAAGCCTTCTTCGGCTTCCCGATAGGGACATCGCTGGTGAGGTATGACAAGGTGGTGGAATACTTCCACCTGCTGGCGGACAAATCCGACCGTGCCACGCTGGAAGTGTTCGGCATCTCCTACGAAGACCGCGAACAGATTGCCCTCATTATCTCCTCGCCCGCCAATCTGAAGAACTTGGAAAGCATCCGCCGCGAACACCTGACATTGGTTGACCCCAATGCCTCTTTGGACATCAGCAAGCAGAAGGTCATTCTCCAACTCAGCTATAACGTGCACGGCGGGGAAATTGCCGGTACGGATGCCGCCGTTGTGACCGCCTACTATCTGATAGCCTCCGAAGAGCCGGACATTGTAAACCGTCTGGATGAAGCCGTTGTCCTTGTCGAACCTTCCCAGAACCCCGATGGCAGGGAAAGGGCAACCAACTACATGAACAGCTTTCACTCATGGCCTCCCGTCTCCGACCCTGCCGACCGCGAACATGCCGCAGGCATTACCCCTCACCGCGGCAACCACTTCTGGAACGACCTCAACCGCGACTGGCTTCCCCTCTCTCAGGTGGAAAGCCGCAATCGTGTAGCCTATTATCACAAATGGTATCCCAACGTCTATCTCGACTATCACGAAATGGGCAGCGAAAGCAGTTACTATTTTGAACCTTCGCCCCCCCACACGTGGAGCACACACACCGTTCCCGAATCCAACTACACCGTGCTAAACGGCATCTTGGCTAACTACTTCTCCAAAGCTCTTAACAGTATCGGCTCGCTCTACTTCACAAAGGAAAGTTTCACCAATCTGTCCCCCGTTTACGGCTCTACCTACCCCGACTATCAGGGCGGCGTAGGCACAACATTGGAGGTAGGCTCTACCGCCGGTGTCTTGATTGAGACCGAAGCCGGACTGCGCCCCTTCTCCCGCAACATCAAGGATAACTTCCTTACCGGCATTGCCTCCCTGCGTGCCTCTACCGATGAGAAAGCCGTTTTCCTGAACTATCAGAAGGACTTCTTCAAAAGTGCCCTCGCAACAGCCGACAAGCTGGCGGACAAATACATCGTCTTCGGCAGTAAGGCAGACAAAAGCCTTACCGATGCCTTCCTCAATCTCCTGCTTATTCATAACATTGAGGTGTACGAACTGCCCGCCACCTTCTCACAGGGCGACAAGAAGTTTGAAGTCGGCAGTGCCTACGTCATTCCTTACCGTCAGCCGCAATACCGCATTCTCAACTCCATCTTTGAGGAAAGGACACAGTTTGACGATCCCACATTCTACGACACTTCTGCATGGAGCATCATTCACGGCTTCGGTCTGCCCTTTGCCAAAGTAAAGGCTGCCGTACGCGAAGGTGCCCGCGTAACGCAGGTGCCGGCGACAAAAGGCAGTGTCAGCAGTCGCTCGGATTATGCCTACGTGTTTGAATACCTTGACTATTTAGCCCCGAAAGCTCTTTACTACCTGCAAGACAAGGGCGTGAAAGCCCGCGTGGCGCAAAGCCCTTTCAAAAGCAAGACCGATGAAGGCGAAAAGAGCTTCCTGCCCGGCACTATCGTTGTTCCCGTGCATTATCAGACTGTATCGCCCGATGAACTCTACAAGCTGGTGACCGAAGCCGCCGCATTGGCAAACATCCGCATCAACTCCGTTGTCGATGGTTTCAGCCTCTCCGGCATCGACTTGGGAAGCAATAACATCCGCGTGTTGAAGAAGCCGTCCATAGCCGCCCTGACCGGCGGGGGTGCAAACTGGACAAACATAGGCGAACTGTGGTTGCTGTTGGGCAACACCCACAACATCCCCCTGAGCAAGATAGACGTTCAGTCCGCCGCACGGATAGACCTTTCGCGCTACACTTCCCTTATCCTCAGCGGCAGCGGCAGCACATTCACTCCCGAATTTGTCGCCCGCCTCACGGCATGGGTGGAAGCCGGTGGTACGCTGATTGCCACGGGACAAGCCGCACAATGGGCGGTGACTTCCAAATTGGCAACGGGCTTCCGTCCCGACTCTACAGCCAGCTCGCACAGCGACCGCTCCGAAGAGCCTTACGCCGCCTCCGCCCGCACAACAACGGGACGGCTCACCGGTGCCATCCTTCCTGCCGGTCTGAACCTGTCAAGTCCTTTGGCTTACGGCTTCACCTCGCGCGATTTCTACACCATCAAGAGCAGCACCTTCGAACTGCCCCGCCCCTTCTCGCCTGACGGCGTAATATTGGAGACCACCTCCGGCGAACCGGTGAACGGCTACGTAGCTCCTACCCTTCAAGCGAAGTTGAAAAATAATCCGGTGGTAGTGGTATCAAATCGCGGACGCGGGTCGATAGTCCTTTTCGGCGAATCGCCTACTTTCCGCAGCTACTGGCTGGCTCCGGGCAGAATACTGACCAATGCCGTATTCTTCGGCAATCTGCTGGCAAGCCCGGGGAGATATTAAAAACAAAAACAGACATCCCTAACAGGGTTTCAAACCCTGTTAGGGATTAGTTAGTGTAGTTGTTACTTTTCATTAACGAGTAACTGCAATCCGTACTCTTTATAGAAAGGGAATTTCGCGTCTGAGCTGATAAGGATATGCTTGTCGGCTATTGCTTGGGAAATAAGCAGTCTGTCAAAAGGTTCCTCATGCGTTTTCCCGTTTATTTTCGGAACGGGCAGATTTTTCAAAGCTCGGATATGATTGGTTTGAGTGGGGATAATGTTAATCATCCGCTCCTGCAAGTCGGACACAATCTCGTCCGGTGTACGATTGTATAATATTTTGTTCAGGGATTGGAGTATGACAATCTCCCGCAACGACTCGACACTAACAAGGTATAGGTGTTGGAAATAGTCAATGTCTTCGCGGATGTTCTTGTTAAGGCGGCCATCATCATCCAACAGCCAAATCAGGATATGCGTATCCAGCAGATAACCGTTTCTCATAAGCCTAAATTAAAGATGTCGGCATCCTTGTCATAATGGATTAAACCCTTGTGTAATCCGGATAATCCCCTGGGTTTAATCCTGTCCCTTGCACAGACGGTTTCTTCCTCTGCCGACTTTACCGGCTCGGATACTTCGGCTTCCGCCGCTTTCTTGGTTTGTTCTTCTGCTTTCATTTTATTCAAAATTAGAGGGTGCAAATATATGGATTTCTATTTATATGCAAATGGTATGCAAATTACGTCGGGGGTTGGGTGCTGATTGGATGCTAATACTTATTAGCACCTGATAGGTATCCCTATCTAATGCTAATAGGCACACCTATCAGCACCTAATAGGTATACCTATCAGCACCTAATAGGTATACCTATCAGCACCTAATAGGTTTCCCTATCTAATGCTGATAGGTATTCTTATATAATAAGGAGGGCTAAACATTACCGTCATTAGTCCGGTAAGCAACCTCGGAACGAATGGTGCGAAGATACTTCAAGAAAAGGGTGGGGTTGGTTACGGATGTTTGCGTAACCACCTCAATATAGTTAAGCCCTTGCAGGTCGGCAGGGATGAGGACTTTAAGCATTTTGGGGCGGTTGATGATGATGCGTTTGGCGCGTTGGCGGATGCCGTCGGGGGTGACAAACCATACGCCGGTCAGGTGAGCGTTCTCCGGTGCGCCGTCTGTTTTGAGACCGATGCCGTAGATGTCGAGCACATCGCCGGCGGTTATGGAGTCGGCAGAATCGGTGGCTTCGTCCCGTATCAGTCCGATCATGCCGTTGTTCTTCTCTATGCCGTCAATGACGAGTGTGACGCGTTCCTTGATATAGTTGCGAAATTCATTGGTGGGCTGTATCCGCACATCGAGGGAAAGCCCGTCGGCAAGCTGCGTCTCGATGCCGGAGTATTCGCCCGGCGTGCGCAGGTTGATGGCGAAGAGCGGGAGTTTTATCTTGAAGCCGTCCGCCGTGAGGTATTTGATAAGCTCCATGCCTGCCTCCAGTCCCTCTTCGATTACTTTGGGCGGTACGGTGATGTGTACACCGAAGCCTTCGAGGCAATGCCGTGAATGTTAAGCTCGGTTTTACGTAAAAACCCTTCTTCGCATTGGGAAGGAAGGCGGGGGTGAATTTGACAACTACTTTGTGGGTAGTATCGTTTACATTGAAATCAATTGCCATGACAGTATGGATTTAAGTTTAACAAAAAATATTTTCAACACGGAGACGCGGAGAACACGGAGTTTTATATCCCTCTTTTGCAACAAAAATAGATATTTTCCCATAAACGCAAACGGCATGAAAGCATTTGCAATGGCAGGGTTTATCTTTGCCGCCCGATTTACAGTTCCCGACAGAATGTGGGGTTCAGGTAAATATATACCCGCATTCCGAAGGAATGCAAGATTTCAGCCCCACATGGAGCGCAGCGGAATGTGGGGTTTAGATGAATACATTTCAAACAAAGCCCTGAAAGAACGACAGTTTACTTACCCCTAACAGGGTTTGAAACCCTGTTAGGGGTTCGGATGTGTATCCGTAAACCCCACATTCCGCTACGCTCCATGTGGGGCTGAAATCTCACATCCCTTCGGGATGCCTGCACAAACATTAACTACTAACTACTGACTCCCAACTACAAACTACTTCCTACGAATGATAGCACTGAGAAACATTACCAAAGAATTTGGCAGCAGAGGCAGGGTGATGACGGCTTTGTCCGATGTGTCCCTGCACGTTGCCGCCGGCAGGATAATGGGCGTGATTGGCGAATCGGGCGCGGGGAAGAGTACGCTCATTCGCTGTGTAAACCTGCTGGAACGTCCGACACGGGGAGAGGTCATTGTGGACGGGGTGAACCTGATGCAGCTTTCGCCCTCTGAACTGGCGAAGGTGCGCCGCAACATCGGCATGATCTTTCAGCATTTCAACCTGCTGGCTTCGCGCAACGTGTTCGACAACATTGCCTTTCCCCTTGAACTGAACAATACGCCCCGTGCCGACATTGAGCGGCGTGTGCATGAGCTGCTGAAACTTGTCGGCATTGAAAGCAAAGCCCTTGAATATCCCGCCAACCTGTCCGGCGGGCAGAAGCAGCGGGTGGCTATTGCCCGTGCTTTGGCAAACAATCCGCATATTCTGCTGTGCGACGAGGCGACCAGTGCCTTAGACCCTGCCACGACCCACACGATATTGTCGCTGTTGAAAGAAATCAATGAGAAGATGGGCATTACCATTCTCCTGATTACGCATGAGCCGGATGTGGTGAAGGCGATTTGCGACGAGGTGGCTGTGTTGGGCGGAGGGAAGTTGTTGGAAGTGAAAGAGGTTCAATGACAATCTAACTCCAAACTACTCATTAAACTACAATACTATGCTTGATTTATTTGTAAAAGGGCTGTGGGAAACGATTGTGATGACGTTTGTGTCGGGCTTCTTCGGCTTTGCGCTGGGCTTGCCGATGGGTGTGCTGGTCTTTATCACCCGCAAGGGGCAGATCAGGGAGAACTATGCTGTAAACAGCGCGCTGTCCGTGTTCATCAATATCTTTCGGGCGATACCTTTCATTATACTTATCGTGTGGATGATTCCCTTTACGCGGATGGTGGTGGGTACGTCCATCGGGGTGGCTGCCGCACTGGTGCCGCTGAGTGTAGGTGCCGCGCCATTTATTGCTCGCATGACGGAGAACAGTTTTCTGGAAGTGCCCTACGGACTGATAGAGGCTTCGCGGGCGATGGGGGCGACGCCCTTTCAAATCGTGTGGAAGGTGTTGATACCGGAGGCATTGCCCTCATTGGTAAACTGTGTGACCATTACACTGATTACACTAATCGGTTACTCAGCGATGGGCGGAGCCGTCGGTGCCGGAGGACTTGGGCAGATCGGCTATCAGTACGGATACGTGGGCTACGACCTTGTCACGATGAACATTGTGCTGGCTTTGCTGGTTATCCTTGTCTTCATTGTGCAGGCTACGGGCAACTATATATCCAAGAGGGCGGATCACCGATAGAGATTGACAGGGATGACTTCTATCACTTCCGAGCGGGACATGGCTCCCGGATTAATGCCCTCCTCTCCTTCGGGGACGGGTATGCCTAGCCGGCGGAAATAGTCCGCCCATTCGGGAAGCACTTCGCCCGCCTCGTTTGCTTTGAAAGTCATCCTGTTAAGGGGAAAGACAGCCGTCCCTCCGTTTGCTTTGAGTAGTACATCGTAGATTAATTCGGAACAGTAATACTTGTCATTGTTCAGGGTATAACCGTAATCATACTTCTGCCCAAGCAGCAGCAAAGCCTCCTTGACAGCCTGCGGAATGCAATGCCGGTAGGCAGGTTTCAAACGGGCAACAACCGACTTCGGGCGGCAAGCCTCTGCCTCTCTGCCGGACGGGTACAGATAGTCGGTCAACGGCGTCAGTTTCACTTTTGGCGGTATCGCCTCAATTACTTGAATACTGTCCCTTTCATCCTTATAGACCATCCCCACATGCGTGAAATTATAACCGCCGATGCTCTCGGTCACACCCTTTATTGCCTCTTCCGTCTGACCCGAACAGGCTTCCTGAAATATCAAATCGCCGGATTGCAACGTATATTCAGCCGTGTCCGACAACGCAGGATAGTTGACCGTATGTATGATTTGGTTGCCTTTCAGGTGAATCCACGTTTTGATGCTCCTTTCGCCTTCCGTCAGTTCAATGACACGGGCACCGTTGGGCTTTAGGTTATTATAGACCGTGTTGCCGCCGGTGTAGCGACCGTATGCCAGCAGAATGTCCTTGTAGAGGACAGCGTAATCATTGTCATGGTCATGCCCGACAAAGGTTCCCATGATGTCACCCATCTCTTTCATGGCGGCAAACAATCCCGAGTTAAGCTGGGGAGGGCAGGACTTCTCCTTGCGTGTGCCAATGAGGACAGCCTTCTCGTCGGAAGCGGCTTGTGCGTATTCGGGTAGTGGTATATGGAAGAAAGCCAGCGAGGGAAGCGGTGCGCCGTTGTTTTGCTTCGTGAAGGCGGCACTGTTTTCGCGATACCATTGGATTTGGTCGAACTTGATGTAGTCGTATCCTTCCACATTTTTTATGGTAGAATAGGCGTGGGAATCCAGACAGTACAGGACAGCGGCATTCCTGCCGTTCGCGCCTTTCAGGGGGAGGATGCCATTCCCAAAACCCGATATGCCTTCGGCAGAGGTGGTCAGGTTGTAGGGGTAGCTCTTGATAATGTCGAACAATTCAGCGCGGCTCAGACCGTTCTCATCATCATGATTGCCGAAGAGGATGACGAAAGGCGTTTTCTTCGCCGCAATCTGTTCCACAACGGCACGCATACTTTCTTCTGCCGGCTTGCCGTAAATCACATCTCCCGTCACGATTATCAAATCCGGCTTTTCGGCATCAATGACTTCGCCAATCTGCTCAAGGTCGGAACGTGCATCACCGTATATATAATGCAGGTCGGTAAACTGTACGATTTTAAACTTCCCGTCTGCATTGAATTTCAGTTCCTGCTGTTGTGAGCGGGGGGATTGGAGACAGCCGGCGATAAGGGCGGCGCAAATGAATAGTGTTCTCATGCAGATTGTATATTACTAACTGATGTTACGCAGAAGTCCTCGTATGTTTATCCCCTCCTGCCCCGTGCCTGTTTCTCTTTCGAGTTCGGACGGTAAGGGGAAGTTTCTTTTTTCACCGGCAAACATATAAAAATAGGTTCATGAAACAACTGGCAGAGATTGACATTTCAAAAGACGGTTTTCACATGTGTCTCAAAGAGTAATCGGACGATGGTCGTGTAAAGATAAAACGCAACCGTTCGTTCTCCAATGATTTTGAAGGCTTCAAAGGCCTCTTGGACTGGTCGGTCAAGGGCATGTCCAAAGGGATGCCCTTGAAGTTTGCACCGGAAGCAACAGGTTGTTATTTGGAAAGGAGTCTGCCTGCATGGCAGCCGACAAGTTTACAGTACAGGGAATTACTGGATTTATGTCGCGAACTCTCATCCGTAAAAAGGATTTGGTTCGCGCCAAATGTCGACTCCATGCCATAGAGCATTCACATCACAGGAATGTCCGTGCGACGGCTCTCAAGACAGGGCAGATCGAGTTTTACACTTGGGCGGCAGAAGAGATTGAGATTGAAATCAAGACTTTGGCGGAAGAGGACAGGGAATTAAGGGAATTAAAGGAAAAGGCTGACCGGAGAACCAAAGTAAAAGGCTTGGGATTGATTACCGCAGTACGGTATTGTGCGAAACAAACGGCTTCCGGTTCTTCAACAACATCCGGCAGGCGGTAAGTTATGCCGATCTTGTCGGTGGCCAACCGCAACAGGAACATGCAGACCTTTTACAACAGGATTGTTGAAAGGAATCCGCAGACCAAATGCAAGGCAATTGCCGCCTGTATGCGTAAACTGCTGACACTTATTTTTGTGTTATGGAAAAAGGATGAGGAATATGATGAAAATTATCTGTGGGGGAAGAAAGCAGGCAATGCCCGGGTGGAAGCTGACTAACGGGTGAAAGCGCCGTCTCCGGATAAAAGAAAGCGGTGCGCAACGTGTCCCGCACTTGACAAACCCTTCCGTATAACCGAGATACATATTCATCTTTCCCATGCTGCTCATATTCAACAACGTATTGCCCAACTTTCCAATAGGTATCAACCAAATGACTGTTTACGGCAATAACGGCTTGCCGCTGTCTCTGTTGAAACGTTTCGGAAATCTGCTGTACCAATTCCCGATAATTATTGTTTTGTACCAATTCTTTCATACTAAGTACGTGATAAAAATCAGTTTATATTATATCTCATGTTGCGTTGCCGTTCCTTTGGGACAACGCGAAACTAATTATAAACTGATTTTTATCACCTGCTTGGCGAACTCACATTAATTATTTTGCGGAAACCCGAAAACGTTCATTTTTTCGTGTATGGCAAAGATTTTACCGATTTCCGCTTGCGGTTACCGAT
>LBCX01000365.1 GCA_001657575.1 Bacteroidales bacterium Barb4 | reverse complement strand
TTTGAGCTTTAGCGAAAACCGAGGGCAATTTTCATGAAAAATTGGGCTTTTAATGTTTTTAAATGCTTTTAAATGCTTTTAGCCATACTGAAATGCAAGTATAGCAAGGCATACAGAGGACATAAGACGAGATTTACCTACCAATAAGACGAGATTTACCTACCAATAAGACGAGATTTACCTACCATAAGACGAGATGTTATGATAAATTCGTTTTAACGAAAAAATTTTAATTCACGTCTTATGAGTAAATTAGTAGTGAAAGACAATGCCCTAATGAACGCTAGTTACAACTTGGATCTCGTTGAACAGCGCTTAATCTTGTTGGCGATTGTTGAAGCAAGAGAGTCAGGAAAGGGAATTAATGCCAATGACCCTTTAACCGTCCATGCAGAGAGTTATATCAATCAATTTGGCGTAGCTAGACAAACAGCCTACCAAGCCCTCAAAGATGCTTGTGATGATCTATTTGCACGTCAATTCAGTTACCAGGAAATCAATGAACGAGGAAATACCGAAAACGTCCGTTCACGTTGGGTTAGTGAAGTTCGCTATGTGGATGCAGAAGCTACAGTGAAGTTAATCTTCGCTCCTATCGTCATCCCTTTAATTACAAGGCTTGAGGAACGTTTTACTCAGTATGAAATGAAACAGATAAGCGAGCTTTCAACAGGTTATGCAATTCGTTTGTATGAGTTACTGATCTGCTGGAGAACCACAGGGAAAACACCAATCATAGAATTGGCTGACTTTCGGCAAAAAATGGGTGTTCTCGATGCTGAATATCAACGCATGTATGATTTAAAAAAATACGTTTTAGAGCCGTCTCTCAAACAAATCAACGAGCATACAGACATCACAGCGAGCTACGAACAGCACAAAAAAGGGCGGACAATCACAGGATTTTCATTCAAGTTTAAACAGAAGAAAAAAACAGGGACAGAAACGCCAAAAAACAGCGATTTTAGCGATTCTAAGCAAAAACCCGTAGAAATCCCTGATGAAGTCGTAAAACAGCCTAAAAACGCAAATATGGACGTTTTAGAACACCGTAAAAGCAAAATTACAGGGTTAATCATGTCGAATGGCTTAGCAGATCGGTTTAAACGTGGTGATGAGTCAGTCATGGATATGATGAAACGCATCAAAGAAGAAATTACAACTGATGCAACAGCCGACCAATGGCAATCAAAATTAGAAGAATTTGGCGTTGTTTTTTAGGAGTTGAGCAATGAATCAAGCTGAAAAAGAATTAAGACAACAGCAATTTGATGGTTTCAAAGCCAATTATGAATATTACGATTTAACGCCATCAAAAGAAAAAATACAGGCGTTTGAACGTTATGTTTCAGGTGAAATTGATGCTGAACAGTTGCAAAGAATTTTCCATAATTTAAGCGGTTCAACTGAAAATTTTATAATGTTACCTATGGATTGGTTTTGCTGATTAAGCCGTTTAGTCATGACTAATAATTTTATATTGAGTTTGAGCTAAGGGAGCTAAGGCAGGATAGGAAAACGCATGGCGTTTTGTGATTTTGTATGACAAAGTTTTTTAGTCATGACTAAAAGATCAGAAGTAAAAATAAAAATAAGCCTATGGCAGGATAGGAAATCGTTTAACGAATTTTTATTTTGTATGACAAATCCCAAAGGGCGCACTTTCCCAAACTATCGTTTGAGTGCGTTTTTCTATCGAAAAAGTAAAAAGACAAAGAAAATTTTCTTTGTCTTTTTTTTGGTTTTTCAAAGAAAGTTATTAGCGAGTGTCTACGAGCGACACAATGAAAGTTCGATTATTCCCCCCTCTGAAAAACTGCTTTTTTAGCATCTGATTTCATGAAAACTTTAACTATCGTGTGCTTTTGCTTTTGAAAAGACACGAGCGAAGCGAGTGCCATTTTTGCCTTTGCTTTTGCTTTTTGGGGTTTGGGGCTTGCCCCAACAAGGCACAGAGTAGGAATTTTGAACGGTAGTGAAAAAGTACCCTCTGTGTGTCCTTGCTCAATGCTTTTAAAATCTTTGGTTTTTCTCCGTCATTTGCAAAAATTGCCCCTGACGTAACGAAGTGAAGTCAAAAAAGTTTGAGCTTTAGCGAAAACCGAGGGCAATTTTCATGAAAAATTGGGCTTTTAATGTTTTTAAATGCTTTTAAATGCTTTTAGCCATACTGAAATGCAAGTATAGCAAGGCATACAGAGGACATAAGACGAGATTTACCTACCAATAAGACGAGATTTACCTACCAATAAGACGAGATTTACCTACCA
>LBCX01000079.1 GCA_001657575.1 Bacteroidales bacterium Barb4 | reverse complement strand
CCTCTCTGTTTTTTTACTTTCCAAATGAAGCGCCTGTGTTTCTTTCCCGAATTTCCTGATCCGGTTCAAGACTGAAACGTTGCTTACACCTGACAGTCTTCCGATTGAATGGAAGCCCAAGCCTGCAAGGCACAACCGGAGCACCTGTTTTTTCATCGGATCGGGCTTGGCTGCCGGCTTTAATTCAACCGTATAATTATATCCGCAGTCTTTGTGTTTATAACGTTGTTTGCCTTTGGCTAAACTCGATTTATCTTTTTCCCGCTGCTGCATTTGGGACGTTTCATACGCTTTTTTTCCTGCAAATACAGGTAGACATTCTTAATTAGCAATGCCAAAAAAACGATTTTGGCACTGATTGCGCTGATTACGCTGATTACACAGCGGATATATCGCGATTGTTTATATTTGCCGCTTGTTATGAATTGCGCGGTTTATTCAGGAGGTGGAATTTATATGAAAAAGAAGAGGTTTTTGATTGCGGCGGCGGTGGTGTTTACGCTTTTGGTGGTGCTGCCTGCGGCGGGCTTTTGTGTATTGAACTGGGGGGTGTTGCCGCCGGAAAAGCTGACGCCTTTGGCTGTGCGGGAAGCGGATAAACGGATTGACGGGCGGTTTGAATGTGAGCGGATTGAGCTGACGTTCTTCGAGACGTATCCGCATCTGGGCGTGCGGGCGACAAACGGGCGGATTATCTCCCGTTCCAAGGCGGATACGCTGCTTGCGTTTGAACGGGCGGTTGTTTCCCTGCGTCCGCTGGATTATCTGTTTGACCGTAAGGTTGTCATCAGCAAGGTATTTATCAAAAAGCCCTGTTTCAACGGGGTGGTGGATGCCGACGGGGTGGCGAATTGGGATATATGGGGGGGGCAACCACAAGGGTTGCCCCTACGTATGGATTCGACGGAGGTTGCCGGCTCTCTTTCCCTGCCGCCTTTTGAGATACAGAAGATACGGGTCAAGGACGGGCGCGTGCGTTATACTGATTTGCCGTCCGGACTGTACGCTGAAGCGGAAGGCGTTTCCTGCCTGTTGAGCGGCTCTTCGCGGGATGATGGGGGGCTGGCGTTTGATGCGGAGGCGGGCGCGGCTTCCCTTCTGTTTGAGAGTCCGGGCTATTCCTTAAACAAACCGCTGGCGTTGAGCCTGAACAGCCGCGTGGAACTGACAAGCGATTTTCATACCGTGACCGTTCGCAACACTGCACTGACGGTAAACAATCTGCCCTTTGCCGCCGAAGGCTCTTTCACCCTTTTCCCTGAAACCAACAGCCTGTGGATAGACCTGACCGCCTCGCTGGCAGCCTCCGGCATCAACGACCTCTTGCATTTTGTGCCCGATGCCTATTTCAAAAACAAGGAGGATATACGGGCGGAAGGTTCCGTGCTGCTGGAAGGAACGGTCAAAGGGGAGCTGGGCGACAGCATCCTTCCGAGCGTGGACGTATGCTGCCGGATAGAAAACGGCTCGCTCTTTATGCGTGGCATGAAGCAGGGCATCGACTCGCTGGCGATGGATGTTGATTTGCATATTGACGGGATGAACCCCGATTCGTCTTATCTCGCCCTCGAAGAACTGACGATGGAGGGGCTGAATACCTCGTTAGACATACACGGGAAAGTGACCGGTCTGCTGCAATCTCCCGCCGTTGAAGGCTGCATACAGGGAAACATTGATTTCACCCGCCTCTCCGAAGAGTTCTTGCATCCGGACACACTGACCTTGCAGGGGGGCATGAACGGCGACATTGACGTGGCTTTTGTCCTTGATGACTTATTAAAAGGAAGGTATGACAAGGTGACGGCATCCGGCTATTTGGACATTGACACCCTGAAAGCCTTTAGCCGCCCTTTCGATATGGACATTCTTATCCAAAACGCCCATTTTAACATTGACTCTACCCGTGCGACAAGCTCCTACATCGAGGGCAGCAACCTGCTCGGCATGAGCCTGAACATCGACAGCCTCCGCCTTCAATACAAAGACGAAATAAATACCCGCATCACCCGTCTGGCAATGACCGCCAAGACATCACCCGTGACGGACACGGCAGCCGTTGTCTCCGTCACTTCCCGCATACGGGCAGAACATCTGCGCACCCGACTGCCCGACTCTACCCTGATCATCGCCAAGCAGTTTGAGCTGCGGGGAGGCGTCCGCCCGTCGGCATCGGACAAGCGGACACCGAACATCGCCGCCATCATCACTGCCGATTCTCTGCGCTGCTTCTCCCTTCCCCTGCAAACGGGAACGGTGCTGGACGGCAGTACCTTCACCGTTGAAGCTCTGCCCTACCGTGAAGCCCTGCGCCAACGCCGTTCGGCAGATGCCCGCCCCGCAGATGCCCGCCCCGTCGCTGCTGACAGCACGAAAGCGAGAAGAACCGACAGAAACCGGCAAGCTCCCGACACGACCAACTCCCTGTTGCGCAACTGGGAAGTGCGCGGGAAGATACTCTTCAATCAGGCGCGTATTTTCAGCCGCCGCTTCCCTCTGCCCATGCGGATGGAACGGACGGAAGTCAAGTTTGACACCAACAACATTACCTTTGCCGATGCCCTCTTTCATGCCGGCAACAGTAATTTTACGCTGACGGGAGACATCATCAACATTCGCCGCGCTCTGCTTCGGGGAGGTACGCTGAAAGGTGCTTTTTCCGTTTCCTCCGACTACATCGACTGCAACCAGCTGTTGCAAGCCGCCGGACAGGGGATGCAGTTTGCCGAACAGCAAGCCCTGTCCTCTGCAAAAAAGGAAACACTCGCCGATATGGACACCCAGATACTCCAAGACTCGGCAACCGCCGTAACGGACACCATCCCCCCGCTGTTTATCGTCCCCCAATTCCTTGACCTCTCTCTCAACATGGACGCCAAGCAGGTGGACTACAAAGACCAGCGATTGGAGGACGTACTCGGCGAAATCACCCTGCGCAACCAAAGCATCAACCTCAAAAAGCTGGAAATGAACTCAAGCATCGGTCACGGCAACCTCACCCTTTTCTATACTGCCAAAGACCACAGCGGCGCATCGGCGGGTTTTGACTTGGAGATGAACGGCATACTTGTCGAGAAAGTCATAAGCCTTTACCCCGCCATCGACAGCATGCTGCCCATGCTCCGCTCCTTTGCGGGCGTGCTTGACTGCCGCGCCACGGCGACCTGCGAGATAGACTCCACGATGTCCGTCATCCTCCCTTCCCTGAACACCATCAGCTTCCTGCACGGGCAAAACATGGTACTGCTGGACGGGGAGACCTTTGCCGAAATATCCAAGACCCTTATGTTTAAGAACAAGCAGCAGAATACGATCGCCAACCTCTCCGTTGATCTCGCCGTCAAGGACAGCAAGATAGAAGTCTTCCCCTTCCTGCTTGAAATGGACAGATACCGTGTTGCCGTAGCCGGCACGCACAACCTTGATATGACCTTCGACTATCATATCTCCGTCCTCAAATCTCCCGTCCCCTTCAAACTTGGCATAGACGTAACGGGCAATATGGACAAGCCCAAATACAAAATCACCAAGTGTCGCTTCAAAAACACCTTTGACCCCGCCAAAGAGCAAGACCTGATTGCTGCCAAGACAAATATACGGGAACGGCTGCGGGAATTAATCAACAAACAAATAGCAGAGATTTAACATTTCGTATGCTAAATATAAAAGAAAAAACATCGTACATTTACCCGCGATATTTTACACCTCATATTTATTTATCCCACCTTATATTTATTCTACATGAACACGGACAGCAAAATCAAATCATTGGATGATTTGCGGAAGTTGCGTGATTCTCTGCGTTCCAGTATGGTGCTGCGCGAGAAGAGCGAAAACCCCGAACTGATCGTTCAGATCAGAGTGTCAATGGATACCTGCGGCATTGCGGCGGGTGCGAAGGAAATCATGGCTCATTTCATTGAGTCGCTTGAGCAAAAGAAAGTGGAGGCTTTGGTGACTCAGACGGGGTGCTTGGGTTTCTGCGATGCCGATCCTGTGGCGGAGATCATCGTACCCGGCAAGGAGCCGCTGATCTTCGGACATCTTACCAACCAAAAGGCGGACGAGATTATTGACAACTACATTGTGAAGGGTCATTTGACGGACAACATCCGCCCGATTACCCGCGAAGCCGTGAAACCTGAATAAATACTATAATATTATGAGTTACTCCAATTTTGTTTTGGTGTGCAACGGTACAGGCTGTCGCGCATCGCACAGTCAGCAGTTGGCGGACTGCCTCGACAAGGCTCTTGTGCAAAACGGATTGAACGAGTCGGTGCAGGTCGTCCGTACCGGCTGTTTCGGCTTTTGTGAAAAGGGGCCGGTGGTAAAGATGATTCCCGACAATACGTTTTATGTGGAGGTACAGCCCTCTGATGCCGAAGATATTGTAAAGGAACATCTGATCAAGGGGTGCAAGGTGGAACGTTTGCTTTACGTCAATCCTGAAACGAAGGAGCAGGTGTCTGACTCCAAACATATTGATTTCTATAAGAAACAGCATCGCGTTGCCCTGCGCAACTGTGGTTTTATCAATCCCGAAAACATAGACGAATACATTGCTCGCGACGGATATATCGCCCTGGGCAAGGCTCTGACCGAAATGACTCCCGAAGAAGTCATCAAGGAGTTGCTGGACAGCGGACTTCGCGGACGTGGCGGAGCCGGTTTCCCTACCGGTCTCAAATGGCAGTTCACCCGCAAGGTGAAAGCCGCACAGAAGTACGTGGTATGTAACGCCGACGAGGGCGACCCCGGTGCGTTCATGGATCGCTCCGTGTTGGAAGGCGACCCGCACTCGGTGGTGGAAGCGATGGCTATCAACGGCTATTGCACGGATGCAAGCAAAGGGCTTGTCTATATCCGCGCCGAATATCCGCTGGCGGTGGAACGCTTGAAGATTGCCATTCGGCAGGCGAAGGAATACGGCTTGTTGGGCGATAATATATTAGGTACTGATTTTTCTTTCGACATAGAGATACGCTACGGCGCGGGTGCTTTTGTCTGCGGGGAAGAAACGGCTTTGATCCACAGTATGGAAGGTCTTCGCGGAGAAGCCACGATGAAGCCGCCCTTCCCAAGTGAAGCCGGCTACAAGGGTTTCCCAACGAATGTAAACAATGTGGAAACCTACGCCAACGTTCCCGTTATCCTGCTCAAAGGGGCGAAATGGTTCGCCGGTATGGGGACGGAGAAGAGCAAGGGGACGAAGGTGTTCGCCCTTGCCGGCAAGGTGAATAACGTCGGGCTGATTGAAGTGCCGATGGGAACGACCCTGCGGGAGGTTATCTTCGGCACCGGCGGCGGTATTAAGGACGGCAAGAAGTTCAAAGCCGTGCAGACGGGAGGTCCTTCGGGCGGCTGTCTGACGGAAAAGCATCTGGATTTGCCGATTGACTACGACAACCTGATTGGGGCAGGCTCCATGATGGGTTCCGGCGGTATGATTGTGATGGATGAGGACGATTGTATGGTGGCTGTTGCCAAGTTCTACATGGACTTCATCGTGGAAGAGTCCTGCGGTAAATGTACGCCCTGCCGCATCGGGAACAAGCGTTTGCAGGAGATTTTGCACAAGATTACTATCGGCAAGGGGGAAGAGAAGGACTTGGAAGACCTCTACAACCTCGGCAATGTAATAAAGGATACGGCACTTTGCGGACTGGGGCAGACTTCTCCCAACCCCGTGCTATCCACAATGGAACACTTCCGCGACGAGTATCTGGCGCATGTGCGGGACAAACGCTGTCCTTCCCACCAATGCCGCAGCCTCTCCCGCTATTACGTCAATCCTGAGAAGTGCAAGGGCTGTACGGCTTGTACGCGCGCTTGTCCGGTGCAGGCTATTTCGGGCGAAAAGAAGCTGCCGCACGTAATCGACCCTGAAACCTGTATCCGTTGCGGCTCCTGTATCGAAAAGTGTAAGTTCGATGCCATTTACGTCCTCTAATAATCAGAAAGAAAATCATGGAAACCATCAAATTAAGCATAGACAAGAGAGTGGTCGAAGTGCCGAAAGGTACCACCATATTGGAAGCGGCAAAGCAGCTGGGCATTCATATCCCGACTTTGTGTCATCTCAATATGCACGAGTTTAATTACAAGAACGAGCCGGCTTCCTGCCGCATCTGCGTAGTGGAAGTGGAGAAACGCCGCAACCTTGCACCTGCTTGCAAAACGGAGTGTATGGACGGAATGGTTGTGCAGACTTTCAACCCGCGTGTCATCAATGCCCGCAAGACGGTCATGGAGCTGTTGCTGTCCAATCACCCGACCGACTGTCTGGTGTGCAGCAAAAACGGGCATTGCGAATTGCAGACCGTAGCGCACGACCTCGGTATCCGCAAAATCCGCTATGAAGGAGAAAAGTCCGACCGAAGGATAGACCGTTCCCTCTCCATTGTCCGCAATACAAACAAATGTATCATGTGCCGCCGGTGCGAAACCGTCTGCAATTCCGTGCAGTCGGTGGGCGCATTGACCGCCGTGAACCGCGGATTTGATGCCGCCGTGCTGACGGCTTACGACCGGAATATTGTGGACAGCGGCTGTACGTTCTGCGGACAGTGCGTGTCCGTCTGCCCCGTTGGCGCACTCGCCGGAACGAGCAGCACGGAGCCTGTTCTCGCTGCTTTGGCAGACCCGACAAAGACCGTTGTCGTGCAAACCGCTCCTGCGGTGCGTGTCGCATTGGGCTTGGATTTCGGCTTCCCTCCGGGAACGCCCGTCACGGGGAAAATGGTCACCGCCTTGCGGCAGTTGGGCTTTGATTATGTGTTTGACACCGATTTTGCCGCCGATCTTACCATTATGGAGGAAGGCACCGAGTTGCTGCACCGTCTGGGCAGCTATTTGAACGGGGACAAGGAAGTAAAAGTGCCGCTCATGACAAGCTGCTGCCCCGGATGGGTGAACTTCGTTGAGAAGAACTACCCCGAACTTTGCGACCATCTCTCTACGGCTAAAAGCCCGCAGCAAATGTTCGGTGCCATCGCCAAGACTTACTTCGCCGAAAAGCTGGGCATCAAGCGGGAAGACCTCGTCGTCGTATCCATCATGCCCTGCCTTGCCAAAAAGTACGAAGCCTCACGACCTGAATTTGCCGTCAACGGCAATCCCGATGTGGACATATCCATCTACACCCGCGAATTAGCCCGCCTCATCCGCTACGCCAACATTGACTTCGTCAACCTGCCGGAAAGCGAGTACGACCAGCCGCTGGGCGAATCCACCGGTGCCTCCGTCATTTTCGGCACTACTGGCGGCGTGATGGAAGCAGCCTGCCGCACGGCTTACGAACTGCACACCAAGAAGACGCTTGACAACGTGGACTTCAAAGAACTGCGCGGCTTGGAAAGTGTCAAGAGTGCCACGATAGACTTCGACGGCGTACCCGTGAAAGTCGGCATCACCCACGGCTTGGCGAACGCCCGCAAACTGATGGAAGAAGTGAAAAACGGCACCTCCCCCTTCCACGCCATTGAAGTAATGGCTTGTCCGAGCGGATGTGTCGGCGGCGGCGGACAACCTTTCCACCACGGCAATCCCGAAGTGATTCACCGCCGTGCCTCTGCCCTCTACCGTGCCGATGCCGAGAAAGCCCGCCGCAAAAGCCACGAAAACCCCAACATCGTCGCCCTCTACAAAGACTATCTGGGGGAACCGGGCAGCCCGCTGGCTCACAAGCTGCTGCACACGCACTACAAAAACCATCGCATCTGCCTGTCCGACAAGCGTATAGACGAACTGCGCGAAATCTGCACCCGCTTCCACAACGATCCGGGCGAGCTGATCAACATTCTGCATACCGCACAAAGCCACTTCGGTTTCCTTCCCTCCGAAATACAGGAAATCATCGCCGGCGAACTGCACATACCGGTTGCCCAAGTGTTCGGCGTGGTCAGCTTCTACTCCTTCTTCACCATGACGCCGAAAGGAAAACATCCCATTTCGGTATGTATGGGAACCGCTTGCTACGTGCGCGGAGCCGAAAAGGTACTTGATGAGTTTGAACGCCGTCTAGGCATCAAAGTGGGACAAACCACCGAAGACGGACTCTTCTCCCTTGACTGCCTCCGTTGCGTGGGTGCCTGCGGACTCGCACCCGTTGCCCTGATAGGCGACCGCGTGTACGGACGCATCACCGCCGAAAAGGTGGAAGGCATCCTCGCTGAATACTACGAACAAGCTGCCGTTGCGGAAGAAGCAACCGTGCAATAAAGCAAGGCGTAAGTAAAGAACCTGAAAGGGCGTAAGCAGTAAAAATCTCTGCTTGCGCTCTTTTTTTTGCGGAATGTGGAGCTGAAATCCCTTGTCCCTGCTTGAGGCGTGCTTTGTGGCATGGATAAAATCCGCAGTCCGCTTAATCGACAAAGAGGCGGTTGATATTGATGACAAAACAATACGCGTGGCAAGTCAAAAAAGCAAGAAAAATAAAAACATTGTCCACCTAGTAAGCACACAGGCAAATGTCAACTATACGGTTTCAGGTCAAGTCAAAGTTGGAGCCAAGAGCAATGAGATCTTTGCCATTCCTATAATTACCGGATATGCTGGTATTCAAAGGTTGTATTATAACTATTGATGCTGTGAGATGTCAAAAAGAAATTACCAGGAACATTATGAACAACAGTCCAGTTCTCTTTTTAGCCTTAAAAAGTAACCAAGGTACTTACAAGAAGTGGTAGAAGATTCATTTCGTTTACTGCTTGTTGCATCAAATACTGCCCGAATAGAAGGTGATCATGGTAAAACCTGTTCAGTTATAACAGACTTATCCGTAATTGAAAACGGTATTGCTAATTGAGTACATGTAGCGTTCCATTTCGATAATGCGTTAATAATAAAACAGATATTTCTAACATTACTGTCTTTTTGGAATATCATTTTGATTTCCTTCTGATTCCTGCTTGCCAAAAATGCCTGAACAGACTATTATATCCTTCTGCCGTAAAGGTTTCTGCTTTGGTTTGAATATGCTTTTTCCCGGGGATAATGCTTTTGTACGGCTTCCAATAACCGCTTGCTATCCGGTTCATATTGTGGGCATTGCTAATTTAAGAATGCTTACCTATATTTGCAGGAAAAAAGTGTATGAAATGTCCCAAATGCCGCAATCCTTTATGTGATTTATGACGATGGTTTCGTTTACGTCAAGCGGGTTATTTCCGGCAGTCTCATTCGATAGCGGGGGAACGAATAACTGAAACATACACATGACAGAACAAGGGGAAAACAGCCTTTCGGCTGGCGGTTGAGCTTACTATAATTTATGATGTATGAAAGTTTAGTGGCAAAGATTGGGATGTTTCAGAAAAGCAGTTCCCCTTTTCCCTGCCGGATAATCTCCGGTTCCTCCGCCGTGCAGTTTACAACGGTGGAGGCTTCCGTCCCGCCGCAGCCTCCGTCAATGACAAGATCTACCGTGCTTCCGTATTTCTCGCTGATAAGTTCGGGATCGGTGGAATATTCGACACTGTCGTCTTCATCGCGGACGGACATTGTCATGACGGGATTGCCCAAAGCCTTAACGATGGCGCGAACAATGGTATTGTCGGGGATGCGGATGCCTACCTCTTTGCGGTGCTTGTATATTTTCGGAAGCTCGCTGCTTGTGGGCAGAATGAAAGTGAAGGGGCCGGGAAGGTTCTTTTTCATCAGCTTGAAGACGGCGTTGCTCACCTTGGCGTATTCGCTGATGCCGGAAAGGTCGTGGCAGATGATGGAGAGGTTGCTCTTCTGCGGGTTTACGCCTTTCATGCGGCAGATTTTCTCGACGGCACGCACATTCAGGGCATCGCAACCGACGGCGTACACCGTGTCGGTAGGGAAAATAACCAGCCCGCCTTCCCGCAACGTGCCGGCAACCCGCTCGGTTTCTTTCGGGTTCGGATTTTCAGGGTAAATCTTTATAAGCATTACGGATATTCTGTTTGCAGCAATTCGTTCAAACCGCACAAAGGTATGGTAAAAACCTTACATTTGCCGCGCCGAAAAACGCACCGATGATAATGAGTAACGAGAAGTTAAAAGGGCACGCTTTTATCTTTGTTGGAAGCCTGTTGTTTGCTGTCAATCTTCCCATTTCCAAATACTTGCTTCCGTTGTACGTTACGCCTGAATTTCTCACGCTTTTCCGTGTGGTAGTGGTCGGTGTCATGTTTTGGATAGCTTCCCTGTTTGTCAGGCGGGAGAAAGTGTCGCTCAAAGACCTTGGGATGCTCTTCCTTTGCTCCCTCTGCGGGATAGCGTTGAATCAGTTGCTGTTCATTCGCGGGCTGAATATAACTTCGCCGGTGGATGCCTCCGTTATATCAACGGTCGTTCCCGTTTTTGTCATGCTGCTGGCGGCTTTTATATTGAGAGAGCCAATCACACGGCAAAAAGCCTTCGGCGTATTGCTTGGGATAGTCGGGGCACTGTCGCTGATTCTCCGCTCGGCTCATGCAACGGAACTGGCAGGCAGTTTGGACGGCAACCTGCTGATTATATTCAGCAGTCTTTGTTACGCGCTCTATCTGGTCATGTCCAAACCGCTCACCCTGCGCTATTCTTCTGTGACAATTATGAAATGGATGTTCCTCTTTGCCACTCTGTTGCTGTTGCCGTTTCTGCACATCCACATATTAGATCCGGGAGCCATATTCAGCCGCCAGCCGACTATTGATTATAAAGGCATCGCCGCCCTGTCGTATGTGATACTTGGGGCTACCTTTCTCCCCTACCTGCTCATACCGATGGCAATGAGGCGCATCCTTCCCACGACGGTCAGCATGTATAACTATGTGCAGCCTGTCGTTGCTTCCTTCATTGCCGTATGGGCGGGGCAAGACAGGTTCAGCATTGCCAAACTGCTGTCTGCCGCCCTCGTCTTCGTCGGTGTCTGGCTGGTGACACAGAGCAAGAGCCGGGCGGATATGGAAAGGGAAGCGAGTAGCCATGTTGCACAGAAGTCCCGAAGGGACTGAAGATTTCAGCCCGACGTAAAGCGAAGCGGCACGTCGGGTTTAGATAAATACATGCCGATAAAGTGCTGAAGGCACAATACAAAATACAAATGATGACTCATTATGTGTTGCATACATTATTCGGTCGTCCTTTCAGATACTATGATTGGCTCCAAATAAAATTTGTTAAAAGTATCCCTGATACAGATTAATCCATACTTTTGTTCTTGTTAAGTGAAGACCGTAATCCGTGCATTGTACGGCAAGGTCTATCAAGCGCGGGACACGTTGTGTCCC
>LBCX01000364.1 GCA_001657575.1 Bacteroidales bacterium Barb4 | reverse complement strand
AAAAACACTTCCGTCTGCATTGACAGGCATTTCGGAGGGAGGAATTGTGCGCATAGGGAAATACTTAAAAGGCACGTTCAACAAAGTCCTTTATAAAAGCGGTTGTCCCATCGATGCCAAGCACGGACACGTCGATGGTCAGCCGATAGGAGGCGGCAACTCCCCAAGTCTTGTTTGTATAGTAGTTGTAATAGGCGGCGCGCGTCTTGTCGTTTTTGCGCATCTGTTCTGCAGCTTCTTCATCGTTTATCTGCCGATAGCTTTTGATGCGGTTGGTGCGGTTTTCCTTGCTGTCGTGGATGAAGAAGCTGAGGCAGACAGGGTTGTCGCGCAGGATGTAGTCGGCACAGCGTCCGACGATGACACAGGATTCCTGCTCGGCGAGGTGGCGGATGGCATCGCTTTGAAACTTGAACAGTCCGTCGTTGGAAAGGATGCCGGGGTAAGGCATATACATGCCCATGCAGGAATAGCCCGCCGTCAGGGCGCGAGACAATCCGCTGTCGGTGCGCTCGTCGGCACGTTCAAAGGTTTCCTGACACAAGCCGCTTTCACGGGCGGCTACCGCCAGCAGTTCCTTGTCGTAGTAGCCTATGCCCAAGGCTTTGGCGAGCTGCTTTCCCACGAGTCCGCCGCCACTGCCGAACTGCCGCCCGATGGTCAGTATGATTCTGTCTTTCATGTGTGTTTGTTTTCCAAGTACGTGATAAAAGTTAGTTTATGGTTGATGTTTCGCAGTAGTCCCACAGGGACAGGAGATTTCAGCCCCACATGCAGCGAAGCGGAATGTGGGGTTACAAGAATGACACCGTCAAGGGAGTTCTGAAAGAACGACTGAAATATTATATGTTTGTAAATCATCATTTGTATTTGTATCGTCCTTTCAGGACTCTATTGGCAATGCCGTCCTTATGACCCCACATTCCGCTTTGCTGCATGTGGGGCTGAAATATCCCGTCCCTTTGGGACTTCTACGTAGCATGGAAATATGATATAAACTAATTTGTATCATATACTTAAGCCATCATAATAGGCATTGAGGAGGCGGATGTCTTCCGTCCGGTCGGTGAAGACTTCCAGCAGGAAGGGCTTTTCTGCCGTGCCGATGAAGAGGGGGAGGGCTTCATTCAGTTCGAGTTCGTTACGGGCGGAGAGGTAGCGGAAGCCGCGTTCCTCAGCCCATCCTTTGGCAGAGGTTGTGTGGGCGGCGGTTACATACCGTCTGGTTTCTTCCGTCATGTCGAAGCCGGGCAGGGACTGGAATATTTCGCCGCCGCCGTTGTTGAGCAGGAAGATGCGGACGTTGGGGCGGATGTGTCCGATCCAAAGGGCGTTCATGTCGTAGAAAAAGCTCAGGTCGCCCGTCAGGATAAAGTTCGGCTTGGCAGAGGCGGAAGCGTAACCGAGTGCCGCAGATAGGGAGCCGTCGATGCCGGCTGTGCCACGATTGCCGCATACTTCGATTGTTTCAGGGATGGAATAGAAGCAGGCGTAGCGCACGACGGAGCTGTTGCCCAAGTGTAGGGCGGATTCCGGCGGGAGTACTTTCAGCAGGGCACCCACAGCCGCCTGCTCCGAGTAGGGGAAGGAGGGTTCGGGCAGGGCTTTCGACAGGTTCTCCCACTGTTGCGGGTAAACAACCGACCGGTTCTCCAGCAGGGGTCCAATCCTTTCCATAAACTCGAACGGGTCTATCTCTATCACCGTCGTCAGTGCGCCGAACATATCCGCCGCCTTGCCGTCCGCCGCCACGTGCCAGTGTTCTTCGGGGGGAAAGGCACGCAGGTATTTCTTCAAACGTTTGGATACGATATGCCCGCCGTAGGTGATGACTAATTCAGGGCGCAGCTTCTCCTGCTGTTCCTCCGAAAAGGTATGGAGAAGGGTGTCGAAGTTGCGAATAGACCGGCCGGGCACGGTGCGGTTGCTCAGATGTTCCGTCAGCCATGCGAAGTGCCTGTATATGAGTTTGCTTGTCCTCTTTTCAAACAGGTAAATGAGGGTCATCTGTCCGGCTATCATCATCCGGCGGCTGTAGCGGTTGAGCCGCGCGATTAGTTCCTTGTAATCCTTGTCATAGACGTTCAGCCCCTGATAGCGGGTGATGACGCGCACTTCGGGCAGCTCTCCGGCGGCAGTGCCAAACAAGGGTTCGGACAGCGGGACGTTGATATGGACAGGCCCCTTGCCATGATGATTCAGTTCCAGCAGTGTCTCGTTGATTAAACGGTTGCAATACCACAAATCCTCGTCCGTGCGTATCTCCGGCAGACTGAT
>LBCX01000078.1 GCA_001657575.1 Bacteroidales bacterium Barb4 | reverse complement strand
AGATTAGTATGGACTTCTAAACATTTATTTCATACGATTTCTTCAAAAGACACGAAGTCCGTTGATGCCAATTGAAGAAACCTTGATAAATACACTCAACTGTTTCCATCAACGAGTGTTCTCGCATTTTTTCTCCAAACAAGAAAAAAAACCAATGTGAAAACATTAAACAATACCATCAGCACAAACCAAAGCAATTTAACCGGCATAGAAAGTTGCTTTTCTTTCGCAACTAAAATAACCCCTGTTACTGTAATAATAATTACTATTACTGCAATCAGTAATAACGCTATCTCAACTACAGCCAAAGCCCCAAAGTGCATATTCAGCATAACAATTTATTTAATATCATTAATTCCATATCAGTATAGTTCCCAAACCTGCCAATTCGTTAATTTAATATTAACTATAATGTCCGGCAGATACCATAGTTCCGGTAGAACTATGGTGCCAATGCGGCGCAGATGCCCTGAAAGGGCAGGGGATTTCAGCCCCACATGCAGCATAGCGGAATGTGGGGTTAATAAGGGCGACCGGATAATATATATTGCATTGTAAACCATTACCTGTATTTGTATCGCCCTTTCAGGGCTTTATTTGTATGTATCCATTTCAGGGCTTCTGCGCAACCATATTCCCCTCTGCATTTCATTTCTTTAACCCTACGCTGCATGTGGGGCTGAAATCTCTTGCCCTTTCAGAGCATCTAATAACATAAGTTCTACCGGAACTATGGTATCTGCCGGACATTATAGTTAATATTAAATTAACGAATTGGCAGGTTTGGGAACTATACTGATATGGAATTAATGATATTAAATAAATTGTTATGCTGAATATGCACTTTGGGGCTTTGGCTGTAGTTGAGATAGCGTTATTACTGATTGCAGTAATAGTAATTATTATTACAGTAACAGGGGTTATTTTAGTTGCGAAAGAAAAGCAACTTTCTATGCCGGTTAAATTGCTTTGGTTTGTGCTGATGGTATTGTTTAATGTTTTCACATTGGTTTTTTTTCTTGTTTGGAGAAAAAATGCGAGAACACTCGTTGATGGAAACAGTTGAGTGTATTTATCAAGGTTTCTTCAATTGGCATCAACGGACTTCGTGTCTTTTGAAGAAATCGTATGAAATAAATGTTTAGAAGTCCATACTAATCTTTTCAATGATGAGAATGAAAACTTTTTCAATTGTCCTGTTGCTGATGGTAGTCGGCATAGGAAGTGTCAATGCGAGCGGTAAAACGGTAAAGTTCCGAACCGAAAACATGACTTGTGGCGGATGTGCCGGAAAAATCAAAAAAGCCGTATCCGCTCTTGAAGGCGTCTCAGACGTCAGTGCCAATCTGGAAGCACGTATTGTAAGCGTCTCTTATGATGATCAAAAGGTGAATCCGGATCAACTCAAAGAAGCCATTCAGGCTATCAAGTACGAAGCAGTCGATTACAACCCGGAAGAAGTGATTGCACGCGAGGTCTCTTTCAACGCTGATCAAATGGGATGCGGCGGCTGTGTAGCCAAAGTGAAGAAAAACATCGGCGCAGAAGCCGGCGTTCTTGGTGTAGATATAGACCTGCCGACAAAAGAGGTGAAAGTATCATACGATGCCAACAAATTAAGTGCTAACGAAATCAAGAGCGATTTCCAGAAGTTCAATTACACGGTTACCAAGTTTACGAAGAATGACGGTGTCAAATATGCCCGGTTCAAGCTGGAAGAAGTAACTAATGCTTCGGAAATCGAACAGAACTTGGCAAAGGAAGCCGGCGTTTGGGATGTATCGGTTAATACGCAAACGAAAGACGTTGCCATTGCCTATATTGCAAGCAGTGTGACGGAAGAAGGTTTGGTCGAAATCCTCCAAAAGCAGGACTTGCAATTGGCAACCGCCAATTAATTCATCTCTTAAAATCACATTAAATAAAAAAATCAGATGAGAAAAAGTAAGTCAGTAGTTATTTTATTAAGCCTGTTGTTATCCATTGGCGGCTTGAGCGCACAATCTCTGAAAGGGATTGTAGTGGATAAGAAAACCAATGCGCCGGTCATCGGCGCATCGGTTATTTATGGTAAGGCAGGGGCAATCACGAACAAGAAAGGCGAATTTACGTTCAACAAGGAAGAAGCCGGTGCCGGTTTGGAAGTACGTTTCCTGGGTTACAAAAACCAGCAGGTCGGGTTGAGTGAGCTGTCGGAAGACTTGGTCATCCGTTTGGAAGAAGATCAGCAGGCGTTGGATGAAGTCGTTGTAACGGGTTATGGCAAAACGACACGGCGCAAGCAGACCGGCAACATAAGCACCATCACTGCCGAAACGTTGGCGCAATATACGGGCAGCAGCGTGCTGGACGTGCTCCAAGGACGTGTAGCCGGGCTGACCATTGCCCAGAGCAACGGATTGGCAGGCTCGACCTCCTCTATCAATATCCGCGGGTTGAACACGCCAAGCGGAGCACTCGGTGCCGGTTGCCCCTGCTGTGAAGCCGGCGAGGTAGCCAACACCGAACCGTTAATCATCATTGACGGCGTTCCGTTCATCAATCAAAGTATTTCTCCGTTAGATTTGGGTGCTGTCGGAACGATTGGTCCCTTAGCTACGCTCAGCACTTCGGATATTGAACGTATCGACGTATTAAAAGATGCCGATGCAACTGCCATCTACGGTTCGCGCGGATCCAATGGAGTCGTTTTGATAACTACGAAGAATAATTTGGAAGAGTAGTTTCAGACGAGGTGCATTTTTTATAAAATGCAGTCTATTGAAAAGTTCATCTATTTAAATCAAAGTGAAAGCACATCCTACTTCCCCCTGCAAAGCGGTTTTAGATGTGCTTTCTTCTATAAAAAAATTGTCATGGCAAAACTATACAACATTTCCTATACCAAAAAGATTTTCATACTTCTCTTTTTAGGAATCCTGTCCGGCTGGTATCCGGCTTCCGCACAAGAAGACAATAAAGAGGCGAAGCCAACCATCGGGGGAATTGCTTACGACCCGATTACGGGCGAAGCCTTGCTTAACGAAGGCGTTGTCCGTTCACAAACCGGCACGGTCAGTACCATTGAATCGGCTGCCATCGAACAGGAGCAAACCGCCAATACCCTGAATGCGCTGAAAGGGCGTGCAGCAGGTGTGACTACCGACGACGGCATGCTGATCGTTCGCGGACAAAACAGTATATACAAAGAGCTGTCCCAGCCTTTATATATTATTGACGGCGTTCCGTTTCCGGCTCAATTTATCTCGGGCGGCAATACGCAGTCAAGTCCCTTGAATGCGTTGAATACGTCCAATGTCGAAAAGATAGAAATATTGAAAGACGCTGATGCAACTGCCATCTATGGCGGCAAAGGAGCCAATGGCGTGGTATTGATTACGACTAAAAAGCGGAAAGACTCCAAATTGCGCATTGACGCATCGGCAAGCGTGGGGATTACCAATGTAAACAGCTGGTACGATTTTCTTTCGACAGAAGAATACATTGACTTCCGCAAGAAAGCGTTTGAGGCAGACGGAATCACCCCCGACAAATGGACAATGACGAATGCCTACGATTTGTTGGAGTTTGGCGATAAATACCATACCGACTGGCAAAAAGAATTTGTAGGCAAGAATGGGAAAGTGTCTTCTGCTACCCTGAGCATATCAGGCGGTAATGACCAAACGCGCTATTATGTGAATACGGATTACTTTGGCACTGAGAATAATTATCTGGCGGAAAAAGGCGACAGGGCAGACCGCATCAACACCCGCATATTGGTCAATCACATTGCCTACGGCGGGAAATTACAACTAAATGCCTCGCTTGCGTTCAATACGTTTAATTCAAAATCAAGAGGCTTGGATCCGGATGCGTATGTGGTGAATGCCCCCAATCAGCCAACGCGCAATCCCGACGGAACGCTGTATTGGCTGGAGGGAAACAGTAGTTTTGTGAATCCGTTACGGTCTAAGTATGCGGAACAGAAAAACCAAAACACAACGACTCTGGGCAATTTCCAGCTCCTGTATCGTCCGTTTCACGAATTGGAAGCCAAAGTGGATGCAGGTTATACCCGTAACACTGCCGACCAGCTCGAAACCTTTACACAGGACTATTTGAATCCGTATGCTTCCAACAGTTATAAAAACAGACTGCTGGCGGGTGATTCCTATCGCGACATATTCACAGTGGAACCGCAGGTCAATTTCAACAAATCATTCTCCGAAGGCGTCCTGACGGCTTTTGTCGGGGGTACGCTGCAAACGCAGAAATCACAGGCAGACGACTTTGAATTGCGCGATTTTCCTACCGAAAGTCTGTTTGGAAATTATAAGGCTGCGGCGGTCAAGACGTCGGTCGCCGGCAATACCGGTGCCAAAAAGTATGTCTCCCTGTTTGGTCGCGTAACGTATGACTACCGAAACCGCTATATTTTGAGCGGAACCTTGCGGCGCGACGGCTCTTCTATTTTTCAGACAGGGCACCGTTTCGGGAACTTCTGGTCAGGCTCCGCCTCCTGGATTTTCACGCAGGAAAGTTTTATCAGGGAAAACTTGGGGTTCCTTACTTTCGGGAAAATTAAGCTGACGCACGGTCTCACGGGTAATGACAATCTGTCTGCCTTTTTGTATCTGAACGCCTATAAGGCATCGACCGATCCGTATGAAGGAAGCACCGGCTTATACCTCAGCCAAGTTGCCAATCCCAATTTCACGTGGGAAAAAACAAGTAAATCGGAACTGTCATTAGACTTGTCCTTTCTGAACAATCGGCTACAAGTCATTACTGCACTTTACCGGAACCAGTCCGGTAACTTTGTGGACGCGGTGCCTCTGACGGCACAAACAGGTGCAGAGTCCTATATGAACAATGTGTCCGGTGCCACCATCCGGAATCAGGGCATTGAGGTTGAGTTGGCTTCCACCAATCTTAAGCTCGGTGCTTTCTCGTGGTTGTCTTCGCTGGCGTTGACCATTCCGCAAAATAACCGGCTGATTCGGTTTGACAATATTCTCAGCACCTCATACGCTACGTCGTTGAAAGTCGGAGAATCTTTACATGTACAACGCTTGTACAAATTCACCGGTATCAATAAGGAAAATGGCGTTCCGACAGTGGAAGATTTTAATGGTGACGGCAAAATCGCTTCGGCAGACGATAAACAATTTATCGGGGACACAGATGCTGATTTCTATGGCGGCTTTCATAATTCGTTCCGCTATAAAGGGCTGCAATTAGATGTGTTCCTCTATTTTGAAAACAGACCGTTTCAGTTAGGATACTTAAAAACGTACTTCTATCCGGCCGGTTATCTGGGAAAGAATATACCGCGTGAATTTACGAAGGACTACTGGAGCCCTGAGAACCCGAACGGAAAATATCCGGGTCTGACCACCACAACGAGTTCCGCGATAGGGACTGCCTATTATAACTATTATACCGAATCGGATGCTGTTTATTCCGATGCGTCGTATATCAGTTTGAAAAATGTCGCACTCTCTTACTATCTGCCCAAGTCCATAGTCAGTAAACTGAAAATGCGGAATATCCGTGTTTACCTGCGGGGCGAAAACCTGATCACCTTCTCGAAGTACAACGGTTGGAATCCGGAAACATCGACCGCCATTCCTCCGTTCCGCACCCTTACTGCCGGCTTAACCCTGTCCTTATAATTCATTAAATAAAGAACGTAACTTATGAATGTACATAAAATACAACGCTATGTGTGGGGGCTGACGGTTTCATGCTCCTTAGTTGCCTGTGACAGTTTTTTGGATACGGATCCTCCGAGCGATTTGGTCGTTCAGGAAGATGTTTACGGCGACATCAGGAATGTCCGGTCGGTCGTGAACGGGTTATATACCCAAAACCTGCTGGCAAACGGTCTTTTTTATTACGAGATTCCGTTTTACCTCACGCCGATAACCGATGATGCCTACCATACGTCCACCTCTTATGATGATTTGCGTTACAATGCCTACGGGCCTACCAATACGTACACGGCGTATGCCTGGACGAAAGCCTACACGGCTATTCTGCGGAGCAACGACCTGCTTGAGCTTCTTCCGTCAACGGCACTGCCGGAAGCGGAGAAACGGCAGAACATCGGCGAAGCCAAATATTTCAGGGCTTTTTCCTATTTTGTTTTGACTTCTCTTTATGGCGATGTGCCCTGGGTGACTTCCACCAACATAGTGGAAACTACGCTTCAGCCGCGTGACCCGAAAGAGGTTGTTGTCGGTCACATCATAGAGGATCTGAAAGATGCGGAAGCGGCGTTGGAAGGCAGTACCAATCCGAATACGAAAGTAACCAAGGCGGCGGCTTCCGCTTTGCTTGCCCGGATTTACCTCTACCACAGCGAGTGGCAAAATGCAGAGGCAAAGGCGGACGAAGTGATTCAAACGTCGGGATACAGTCTGGATGCCATAGAAAACGTTTTCCTGCGGACGAGCACGGAATCCATCTTCAAGACCTCGTCAAGCGGTTCGTGGAGTTCGTATGTTGATCGGGTGTATTATGCCAATTTGGCGGTCAATAACAATTACCTGCGCCTGACCGATGATTTGGTCAACTCTTTTGAAGCGGACGATTTGCGGAAAACAAAATGGACAACGACCGTTTCCGACTTTTTGCATCCGTACAAATATCACCGTACCGCCGCCACATCGGCGGGTACTGCCGAAGACTATGTGTCTTTGCGTCTGACGGAGCAATACCTCATCCGTGCCGAAGCGCGGGCGCAACAGGATAAATTGCCGGAAGCGGTTGCCGATGTGAATATCATCCGCCAGCGGGCAGGCTTGAGCGATTTGCCGGAAGGTCTTTCAAAAGCCGAAGTGTTGCTTGCCATCGAACAGGAACGCCGTCATGAGTTTTTTGCTGAGGATGCTCATCGCTGGTGGGATCTTGTCCGTACCGGACGTGCCGATGCCGTGCTGGGTGCATACCCCGACAAGAAATGGGAACCGCACAAGGCACTGTTGCCCGTTCCGCAAAAGGAATTGGATAAGAACAGCAATCTGACCCAAAACCCGGGATACGGGGTTCAATGAACGGGATAAATGGACAGATACGGCAGTTTCAAGATTGCTGAGCTTCCGCAAGTCTGAAACTGACGTTTTCAAGGTTGCATGAGCTTCCGCAAGTCTAAAAACGATAGTTTCAAGGTTGCGGGAACTTCCGCAAGTCTGAAAACGGCAGTTTCAAGGTTGCGGAGCTTCTGCAAGTCTGAACCCCTAACAGGGTTTGAAACCCTGTTAGGGGTTCGTCTGCTCTTTCAGGGCATCTGCGTAACATCAGTGATAGCTAAATAAAACTTTGCAAGATGGAGTTTAACGTATTTTTTTTGGCTATACCGTTTCTTGCAGTAGCTTATTATGTCGTGCCGGAACGATTTATTCAGAAGAAGCATGATTATGTAAAGTTCATTCTGACCTTCCTGTCCCTTTTCTTTTTGGTGTTTATCGTGGTGACTAATCTTTTAAACAACAGGGCGGCGACTCACATGCTCGAAGGTGTTACATTTGTGCCGGCATTGTTTATTTATCATTTGCTTTTCCCATTCAAAACGGTGAAACGAAATCAACATCTGACGTTCTTTCTGTTTTTCCTGACCTTGTTTGAGGGCATCTTGGGTGCGGCTCTTCTCTGTGTGCCTCTTTTTTCAAAAATGTAAAGTAAATAACAGGATAATGTATTGTAATAATCAGCATAAAAAGAAAACGATGATTTACGGTTTCATCTTGAAACCCTGTATAATGATCGCACTGCTCTTTGCGGGTGTAAACGTGAGGGCACAGACCTTGCAGGGGCATGTGTATGTGCTCGAAAACGGGAAGAAAAGCCCTCTGGCGGGGGTGAGCGTGTATTTTCCCAATTCAAGCAATGGCGTAGTAACCAATGAAAAGGGTGCCTTCTCCATCGAAAGAAAGGATGCAAATGCCGGTTCGCTTGTTGCCAGCTTTGTAGGCTTTGTCCCCGACACGCTCCTGATTAAGGACGGTCGGAGCAAGTTGGATTTTATCCTTACCGAAGGAGTCGCTTTGGGCGAAGTGAACGTGGTCGGCAACCGGCAAGGCATCGTCCTGTCGCGCCTGACTGCCAGCAAAACCGAGTTGATCACCACGACGGGGCTTGCCAAAATGGCTTGCTGCAACCTGTCGGAAAGTTTTGAAAACAGTGCTACGGTTACGGTTGGCTTTACCGATGCCGTATCCGGTGCCAAGCAGGTGCAGTTGTTGGGATTGTCCGGTATCTACAGCCAGCTGCTGACCGAGAACGTGCCTACGCTCCGGGGGCTGCTCTCCACTTTCGGCTGGAGTTACATTCCGGGCAGTTGGCTGGAGTCGATACAGATTTCCAAAGGTGCTTCGTCGGTGGTGAATGGCTACGAATCCATTTCCGGTCAGATGAACCTTGAATTGAAAAAGCCCAACTATACCGATCCGCTTTTTATCAATGCCTACGCCGACCTGCTGGGGCGTTACGAGCTGAATATCACTTCTGCCGCTCAGGTGAACAAGAATCTGTGGACAGGGCTGCTCCTGCACGGGTCAGCTGATACAGGTGCGCACGATGACAATGGGGATACGTTTCTGGATATGCCTAAATCGAAGTTTGTGAACCTCAACAATCGCTGGTTTTACCTCAACGAATCCGGCATACAGTCCCGCACTACGCTTAAATTCCTCTACGACTCCCGCGAAGGCGGACAAGACGAGATGCAACACGGTACCAGTGATCACTCTGGACACGATGGACTTTATAAAACGAATATCCGTAACCGGAATATCGGTATTGACAATAAAACCGGCTTCACGGTCGGCGACAAGGAAGGTCAGAGCATCGGGATTATCAACAGTTTCAACTCTTCCAATGAAGACTTGGACTATGGCAGCCCTGTCTATGGCAACAAACGCTACATCGGGCAGCAAAACTCCTTTTACAGCAACGTCCTGTTCACGTCCAACTTCGGCGATCCGCACCATTATACCGTCGGAGCCAGCTTTGCCTATGACAATTACATCACCCGCTTTGAAGACCGCCTGCCTTTCAATGCGACCCCTGTTACCACCTTGAACAGGCACGAAGTCATCCCCGGTTTCTTCGGCGAATATACGGCTACCTTGAATGAAAAGCTCATTTTCATATTCGGTGCGCGTGAAGATTATAACAGCCGCTACGGCTGGCTGTTCACTCCCCGTGCGAACGTGCGCTACAACGCGCTAGAAGCTCTGACGCTGCGGGCTTCCGCCGGACGCGGGTATCGCTCGAGCAACGTCATTGCCGAAAACATCGGCTTGCTTGCCACGTCCCGCCAATTCCACCTTGATGAAGTAAACAATCTGGACATCGAACGTGCGTGGAACTACGGCGGTAACATCAGCGTCTATATCCCTGTCGGTACGGAACGCACCCTGACCCTGAGTCTGGATTATTTTCACACGCAGTTTCAAAATCAGGCGGTCGTAGATGTTGAAAGAGACCGTAACAGTGTCTTTTTTTACAATCAGCATGGCTCTTCCTATGCCGATGCCTGGCAAGCCGACCTTTCCGTAAGCCTTTTCAAAGGATTTGACGTTTTCGCCGCCTTCCGCTACAATAACACTCGCATCACCTACACCGATCAGGGCGTTGATTATGAACGCGAAAAGCCCTTGACTTCCCGCTATCGCGGATTGGTAAATCTGGCTTATGCTACCAAACTGCGCAAATGGGTATTTGATTGCACTGCACAAATAAACGGGCCTTCGCGCATTCCGGGACTGAACGGATACCTGTCCGAACTAAGAGAATCAGACCCTTACCCGATCTTTTTTGCACAAATCACAAAGAATACAAAACGTTTCGACATCTATGCCGGATCGGAAAATATACTTGATTTCAAACAAAAGAATCCTATATTGAATCCGGATCAACCCTTTGGGCCTGATTTCGATTCTTCCCTTGTATGGGGGCCGGTAGTGGGGCGGAAAGTTTACGCAGGCATCCGGCTGAGATTGGGAAAACTGCATTGAATCGAATTTACATAACACCTATTTAATTTAATAATAAATAAAATGAAGACAAAACTGACAAAATTATTCGTATGCCTGTTTGCCTTGTGCACCCTCGTATGCGCGAACGCCGCCGCCCAAGACAAAAAAGCGGACAAGAAGAAAAAAACAGCCGAAGTGACCTTTGTCGTGAGCATGTTCTGTGAAAACTGCAAAGCCAAAATAGAGCGGCATATCGCATGGGAAAAAGGCGTAAAAGAGCTGAATGTCAATTTGGACAAGAAATTGGTAACAATCGGGTATGACCCGTCCAAGACGAACGAAGAAGCACTGAAAAAAGCCCTTGAAGCCTTGGAATACACTTGCGAAAAACCGGACGAATCGCCCACAGAATCGAAATAAAAAAAAAATGACAACTAAAATGAAACGTCCGGCAGCAGCCGTATTGGCAGCAGTCGTTCTCGGATTGTTTTTCGCGTGTAGCAGTGGAGAAGACAACGGGAAATCGGAACAGACCATTACATTCAACGCTCCGGCTCCTCACAATTTAAGTGAACGCTTCTTTGAATTGGACGCTACAGCCTCCTCCGGGTTGCCGGTATCCTACGACAGCAGTGATCCGTCGGTAGCTGCCATAAACGGACGAACAGCCTCTTTGCTCAAGAAGGGAACAACGACTATCACCGCTTCGCAAGCCGGCAACAGTGCCTTCTTTGAAGCTCCCCGAATTTCCCGTTTGCTGACGGTCAATGAAGACAACAACGTCAATAAAAAGGAGCAGACGATCACGTTTGACTTGGGCACAACCGAATTGAACTTCACCGTAGGCGAACTGACGCTTGAGGCAACGGCTTCCTCCGGCTTGCCGGTTACGTTTACCGACAATCACATCAACGTTGTTATTGACGGGTATCTGTTAAAGCTCACGTACACCGGCTTGCATTACGATGACGACATAACCATTACAGCCTCTCAGACGGGTAACGATGAGTATAACGCTGCTCCCAACGTATCGAAAATCCTGCATATCAAGCACGACGAATAAGGCAGTGCCCATCGTATGAAAAAGATTATCTTACTGTTCATCAGTTGCCTGCCTGTGTTTGTCGCGGCTCAGCAGGTATCCATTATGACGGAGAAAGAGCTGTTGGAGGACAAGGACTATCAGGCGTTGACAGCAAAATTAAATCCGTTCGACAAGCAGTTAGCCGCTTTGGAAAAGGAATATGCAGAAGCTGCTCCGTCGCAAAAAGCAGACGAGGCGTTTGTCAAAGCGGTCGAACAGCGTCATGCCGTTGCCGCCAAAGCATACAATCAACTGATTCGTTCCTTTA
>LBCX01000363.1 GCA_001657575.1 Bacteroidales bacterium Barb4 | reverse complement strand
GTATATCCTGCGTAGCGGCACGCAGGGAATCCATCACAAAGATTTGTTCCTGCTTCAAGAGTTCAACAGCCGGCAAGTTCTTCTGTACGTTTAATGGCATGATGTGTTAATTTTAAATGCAGGCAAATGTACACTATTATTTTATCACCCAAACCACAGGGCTACCGCATCTATCCCTTCTTTATTATGACTTTCCAGTAGGTGTCAATCGGGTTTTGTTCCAATACCTGATGACCTTCGCTGAGGACGGATCGGGTGACGTTGTTAATCGGCTGCCCATCATCCAAAAGGATTTCCAATTCTTCGCCGGATTGCATGGCGGAGAGTTGGATTTTTGTATGTACAAAGTTCATCGGGCAAGCTACGCCACGCAAGTCTTTGAAGCGTCTTGCTGCGGGAGAAGGGGGAAATGGTAGGGTGTTTTCCAATATCCGTTTGATCGGCTCCGTCAGCCGGTCTATGTCGCCCGCCCCTGCCATCAGGATGACCTCGAAACGCCCTTTTCGCACCACCTCCAGCAGTTCCTCCTTGCTGCAAAGGATTTTCTTTTCCAACGCCACCTTATCGAAGATAATCCGCGAAGTCACCCCCTCTATCGGCTCTTCGCGCGCCGGATAAATATCGAGCAATATCAATTCGTCCAACAGGGAAAGGCTTTCGGCAAAGTCTGCCGCAAAATCGCGGGTGCGCGTATATAAATGAGGTTGGAAAATGCCGGTCACCTTCCGCCCCGCATACAGCTCCTTGACCGACAGAATGCTTGCTCTCAACTCTGCCGGATGATGTGCATAATCATCAATCAACACAATGTCATCCCTTTTCAGCAGAAAGTCAAACCGCCGGCGTGCACCGGCAAAGCTCGCCATTGCCTGCCGTATCTCCTCTGGCGTCACCCCGTTCAGCCAAGCCAGCGCAATGGCTGCCACCCCGTTTTCAACGTTCACCCTCACCGGCACGCCCAAGCGTATATCCGGAATACGGATGTCAAGACCGACAAAGTCAAAGACTATCTCCCCGTTGCCGATGCGGACGTTCTCGGCATGAAAATCTCCCCCTTCGTCGGCAGAATAGGTGTAGAGGCTCACCTCCTGCCCAAGTTGCGGCAGCAGGTCAATCCCTTTGCGCATGAGCAGACAGCCGCCCGGACGAATGAGCGAAGTGAACTTCTCGAAGCTCTCGCGGTAAGCCTCCGCCGTGCCGTAAATATCCAGATGATCCGGGTCGGCAGCCGTCACGACCGCCATGTAAGGCGTCAGCCAATGAAAGGAACGGTCAAACTCATCTGCCTCAATAACTGTCAGGTCGCTGTCGGCAGAGAGCATCAGATTGCTGTTGCCATTCTTCAATATCCCCCCCAGAAAGGCGTTGCAATCCACCCGCGACTGCTTCAACAGCCAAGCCGTCATCGACGAAACCGTCGTTTTCCCGTGCGTCCCTGCAATGCACAGCCCGCGCGCATGGCGGGTAATCTCGCCCAACACCCGCGCCCGCTTGACAATCTCGAAGCCGTTCGCCCGCAACCACGTCAGCTCAGCGTGCGACTCCGGCACAGCCGGCGTATAGACCACCAGCGTCTCCTCCGGCAGGCGGCAGTAAACGGGAATAAGCCGGACATCATCTTCATAATGAATCTCCGCCCCCTCCCTGTTTAGCTGCTCCGTCAGGTCGGAAGCCGTCCTGTCATATCCCCCGACCCGCTTCCCCTTCGACAGGAAATAGCGTATCAGCGCACTCATCCCGATGCCTCCGGCACCGACAAAATAGATGGATTGTATGGTACTTACATTCATTTGTATATATTGATATTATGCAGATGCCCTGAAAGGGCAATGGATTTCAGCCCCACATGGAGCGGAGCGGAATGTGGGGTCAAAGGAGACACCGTCAGGAAAGTCCTGAAAGGACGACCGCATCATTTATCGTCTGTATTTATATCGCCCTTTCAGGGCTTTGTTTGAAATGTATTCATCTAAACCCCACATTCCGCTGCGCTTCATGTGGGGCTGAAATCTCGTATCCCTTCAGGATACCCTTGGTAAGGATTGGTATATCGACTCAGTAAGGATTGATATACCTATTCAATAAGAATAGGTATCCGCGAACCCCTAACAAGGTTTCAAACCTGTTAATGGGTACACCGTGCCGGATGTATATTTCTGCCATTCTTTACGCATTGATAACATCCGAATCTAACTCTTCGCCGACAGGGGAGAAATAAGATACCTTATAAAGCGGCAGTATTTATAGAAACTCCAACCATGATATTG
Source organism: Bacteroidales bacterium Barb4 (assembly GCA_001657575.1). GTDB lineage: Bacteria > Bacteroidota > Bacteroidia > Bacteroidales > Tannerellaceae > Barb7. The sequence goes on along the minus strand of LBCX01000363.1, from coordinate 35 downwards.
ACAATACATTCGCCGCCGTCCCGGATGATATTTTC
>LBCX01000362.1 GCA_001657575.1 Bacteroidales bacterium Barb4 | reverse complement strand
GTTTGATGCACAATGGGAGGTAGCGTGCTTCGTCTTGACTAACCTCTTTGGAGTAAGTACCACTTATATAATCTGTTGGTACAACATGATCATTTTGCGTGCACCGTTTATTAATAGTAGATTTAAGAGCATACCTCTTACTCTGCGGGATGCTATACGTTCCTCTAATTGGTAGCCCCTTCTCCTTTCTAACGCTATCCTCGCATACATCCCGCTGACCAACACGTCCAAACACCGTACGTAGTTCTTCAAGATTTTCCCAATCCGGCTTCTGAGCTAGCTTCGATATGAAATCCAGATTAAGGATATTCCCTCTTCCGGCGTTATATTTAAGTTTGTCAGATTCTATGGAAAGGCTATTCCATATAGATTCCACGCCTATAGCACCCGGTATTTTCTGACATAATGTGTTAAGTGTATCTTGGTCGGGTTGGTTTAAATCTCCCCAATTATTATATGTAGACTTTAACTCTTTAATTTTATCGAGTAGAGCGACAATGTTAGCTACGAATACATCATCGTCAAACTCGGGAATTTCTCCAAAACATTCTTTCTGCCTTTCTGACAGCAGCTTATTATATGAGGAAAAATCTTTAACTCTTAAGGCCAAGCCGTATGGAATGAAACCCGCATTGATTGTTTCCGAACTGTTTTGCTTATCGATTGTTTCCAAAAAGTGGGAGGCATGAAGAAACTCGTGACTCAAAATAGAATAAAATGGGCAATATGCTACGCCAATCTCGTATACGGGCACACACTCATCGCCCGTTCCTTTTTTAAGTTCCCTTTTCATGCCGAGATAAGATGTTTTTGCTAAAAAATTATGTCCGGATTCATCAAAAACTAAAGCACTATCAGTGTCTTGTGTGTTTTTAGCATTTATTTCAATGGATAAATGCTTTTCTCCTGAAAGAAACTTTTTTAAAAAATCATTTTTTAAAAATCCAGTATTTTCAAAGTCATTATCTTCTAAGCCATGGCGGAATAAAGCGATATCTTTTTGAGCTTCTACAATATGTAACTTAAGATCAGTTTTCTCTAATTGAAATAGATTTAATTTTCCTTGATCCAATTCCTTTAACATTTTTAAAAAATGTAAAACATTCTCCAGAACTTTTTTCGATTCTGTATTTTGAAACATCTTTTGAAGTTGCTCTTCAAAGAAATTTCTGAAACGCTCTTTTCTAGTCTCTTTTTCATCTTCTTTTCTGTATTCGTAGGTACAATATTGCATTAATTCATTCTTAAACAAGCCAAATTCTTGATTATCATTCATTGCTTTTACTGACATAGAAAACAACAATGCAACTAAACATAGGCACTTAATTTTCATTTTAATTCATCCCCCGTTAGTAGTGCCCTTTCGGTATATAAATATGTTTAGATGTAGATTGCCAAAAATAATAAACGCAAGGATACGCTGATCCAGTATGCATTTGTAAAATATTCTGGATCACTGAATGGTCCTTAATACAAGAAGCCTCATACAAAGTTTTAGCACTAGCATCAATAGGCGCTAGTACCTCTTTTTTAAAAGAAACTCCCTTTAACTTTTTTTCGACCGTAGAATATATTTCTTCAAGTTTACTGTTTCCGTAAAATACTTTTATAAGTTTCTGCATTGATGAGTCAGGAGATGACTTATATTCCTTGAGAGCTTCTTCTTTTAAGCGGGTGATATCCTTCTTTTCCAAATCATATGAATAAAGTTCTTCATCATCAGGCAATTGGATAGCAAGAGAATTTCTTTGCTTCTTCATTGGAGCTGTATTGTGATTATGATTTTCCAATCCAACGAACCTTACGTGTTTCTCGCAGCTCGCTGTCTGTTCTGGCAGAATCCCCTTGTCCATCGCAGAACAACTCAAGAAACCACAAGCCACACAACAAGAACAAAGAACCTTTTTCATACTGGCCTCCTTAACGTAATTGACCTAATTCTATCAACCCAACATTTCTTTTTTCATTATGACACTAAATTAGAGGAACGCAAACTGATGCGCAACCCCTAAATTCCTCATACACCAAAAAGGGGAGTATAGCAAGTTCCTTCTGAAAGGAAGAATTGCTCTCCCAAACAGCTCTTCTCGAAACAGGCGACAATACTTCGGATTGTGGCCCCACTTCTGCTAGCCTCCCTCAGCTTCCCGTCCTTAAAGAAAAACGCCTGTTACTCGTCGTCTCTATCCAAGGTACTATGACCCTGTTCCACCGCAATACGTATCTTCTCTGCCTCCCATTTTAGATATCTCTCTTTGTCCGCTTGCCTCTCACGTTCGAAAATGCCATGCCGCTTGCCGTATTCG
>LBCX01000361.1 GCA_001657575.1 Bacteroidales bacterium Barb4 | reverse complement strand
AATGCGGATGTAATTATACGGTTGAACTCAAGTCTGCCGCCAAACCGGCTTTAATGAAGAAACAAGCCCTCCGGCTTTATTTGGAAGGCTTGGGCTTCCGCTCTGTCGGAAGGTTCCTGAACGTGAGTCATGTAAGGGTTTATGAATGGATACGCTCTTTCGGGCTTCAAGAGAAAATGTTGCAATTGGAAGCAAAAGAAACAGAAACAGTAGAAATGGATGAAATGCACGGCTGTATCAATCAAAAAAACTACTGTTGGATATGGATTGCTGCTGACAGACTGGGGAAAAGATTCATCCGTTTCATTGTTGGCGACAGAAGTACGGAAACAGGAAAAAAGTTGTGGGAAAAGATAAACGGGTTTGAAATGAATGCAACAGCTATGGATTACTGGAAATCTTATGACCATTTTATTCCGGAAGAAAAACATGTCGGAACAAAAGCCGGGACCTTCACGGTAGAAGGCTATAACAGTCTGTTCAGGCATTTTCTTGCCCGGATGAGGAGAAAGTCCAAATGTTATTCCAAGAGTAAAGAAATGCTTGAGCTTTCCTTCTTATTATTAATGAAATACAGAAATAAGGAATTGTCTATATTTCCCTAACAATGCCGAGTTGGAATAATCCGGTTTACCCGATTGTCGGAAAAATCATTATTGGCAGGAGTATCGCCCAATTCGGTTGCAAACTGAAAGCCGATGCAAGACTATGGAATGTCAAATCGGGCAGAACAATCGGCAAAAACAAGGTTGCCACAGAGTTAAACAGGGAGATTAATAAAATCAACCTCTCCATTCATTCTCATTATAAAGAGATTCTGAAATGGACAGGGAAAGTTACAGCGTTGGAAGTCAAAAACGCCTTTCAAGGCATTGCTACCGCACAGAAAACGCTGCTTGTGTTTTTTGAAGAAATCATGCAGGAATTTCAATCCCGTAAACAGTCAAGTTACCTGCAATATGTCAACACTCACAAACATCTCAAACGGTTCCTAAAGGATAAATACAATGTAAGCGATATTCCACTTAGTCAGTTAGATTTGCCGTTTATCGGAAGTTTTGACTTCTATTTGCGGATAGAAAGGAAATTGAAACCCGCATCTGTTAATAGCGTTATTGTCCAATTGTTATCCGCATCACGTACTGCCTTGCACCGAAATTTAGTTTCCCGTCCGCCGTTCTTCGGTTACAAAATGGAAAGACCTGTTTTTCAAATCAGGACACTCTACACAGATGAGTTTGGTAGGCTCGCTTCGACTCCATTAGCATCAAAAGATTTATGTTTTATCCGCGACCTGTTTGTTTTTACCTCATTTATAGGCATTTCTTACATTGATTTGAAAAATCTGACATGGAAAGAAATCATCACAGAAGAAGATGGCAGTTTGTGGATTTCCAAGTCCAGACAAAAGACAGGTATTCCGTTTAATGTCAAGTTGTTGGATATTCCCATTCGAATTATTGAAAAATACAGGGAATTTTCAACGGACGGTTTTGTTTTTACTATTTGTTGCCTTGTGAAAATCAATATTTTGCTAAAACAAATCGCCAAACTTTGCGGGATTGACAGGGTATTATCCTTTCACATTTCAAAACACACATTTGCAAGCCAAGTCTGTTTATCGCAGGGCGTTCCGATAGAAAATGTCAGCCAAATGTTGGGGCACACCGACATTGCTACTACACAGCGTTATGCAGATGTTAATCATGAAAAAATAGGCAATGACATGAAACAGTTTTCTGTTCGGCTTGCAACTAATTTTTCCTTTTTGCCAAACAATTAAATCCTTCAACTATGAAAACGACAAGAAGTACATTCGCTCTAGTGTTTTTTACATCAACACGAGCAAAATGAAAAAATCTGGAAAATTCCCAATATTGGGACGAATAAGTATTGGCGGAAAAAGTGTAGCCTTTTCAACCGGAATAGATGTTTTTCCTTCGGATTGTGACGCAAACAAAGGCAAATCAAAAAAACAATGTTGTAAATCAACAGATTGAGCATTACAAAATGGAAATTTCCAAGCACTACAAAAACATGCTTGAAAATAAAAGGGTATTGTTAATTTAATATAGTCAATTCATTATTGAGCTTTAAAAACAATAAATTCAAAGACTTTTCAATCATGTGTTCCGCTTTGCCATAACATTTCCCTTTCCGCTTGCACCTTGCCAAATAATGCCGGATTCTACTGTTGTATCCCTCAACGGTAAATGTCTCCGCCTTAGTTTGCAAATGTTTTTCCGCAGGGATAAATTCCCCGTAACTTCTCCAATAATCAGAACAATAGAATGAAACATCCGGTTCCC
>LBCX01000360.1 GCA_001657575.1 Bacteroidales bacterium Barb4 | reverse complement strand
GATGTTTCATTCTATTGTTCTGATTATTGGAAAAGTTACAGGGAATTTATCCCTGCGGAAAAACATTTGCAAACTAAAGCGGAGACATTTACCGTTGAGGGATACAACAGTAGAATCCGGCATTATTTGGCAAGGTTCAAGCGGAAAGGGAAATGTTACAGCAAAGCGGAACACATGATTGAAAAGTCTTTGAATTTATTGTTTTTAAAGCTCAATAATGAATTGACTATATTAAATTAACAATACCTTTTTTTCTGAAGGTGAGGCGGGAGCCGATGTTCGTATTCGTGTTCGAAGAGTCGTTGTTCGCATTCGCATACGCAACACCGCCATTCGTGTTCGACGAACTGTACGAGCGAGCCAAAACACGGCACGGGAGATTCTGCCTTTTTTTCATGTTGAAAAACTATAAAATTCAAAAAAAAATCAACCGGCTAACGCCGGAATTCTCAAAGTACCGGTAACGCTTTAAACGCCGCGACGCTCTCCGCTTCCGAGATTTCGCCCCTGAAAGCGAGGCGGGAGCCGATGTCCGTACCCGTGTCCGAAGAGTCGCTGTACGCATACGCATACGCAACAACGCCATACGTGCTCGACGAACCGCACGAGCGAGCCAAAACACGGCCGGTGCCTGTACTCTGATAGTAATAATCGGAAAAATATGTGATATCACTACCACCTGCCGCAATCGGTATAACGTCAAGATATTCACTGCCACCCATAGCCGCTATATCCGTTATCCATCCGTCGGATGTTCCTGCCGTAACTGTGCGGGTTGTTCCGTCCGAATTGGTGATTGTCCATACCCTGTTATTGATTGCTACCTTCGACACCCATTCGTAATACCATCCGTGAACGGCTTCTATTCCGCAGAAGTTAACGGCTCCCGTTGTCGCATTTTGCGTGTCAATATTTCCGAGAGCATCAGTCGTTCCCGTCTGACCGGAACCGTAAGACATTCCGCCTGTACCCAGCACTGCCTGTGAACTTCTGTTTCCATATTTGGCGTAAAATAAAAACGCAATGGCACAGTGCATTTCGTAGTCTATTATGTCGTATCCCGACCCTCTGGCTTGTGCATACGCGCTAAAATTGGCTTGTGAAACGCTTGCAGTCGGAGTAACTCCGCTGCGACTATATACTTTACTGCTCACATTATACGCCTTGTATGCACCGACAAGTCCTTCGGTTATCTTCTTATAAGTCGCGTCTATCTGATATTCGGAGAATCGCAATCCCCTTTGGGTGCTACTCACGTTGTACAGCTTGTAATAAAACTGCGGTAGATAAACCATAACGTCACCCTCCGTTCCCGTCAGATTTGCGACACTTCCATCCTCGTAGTAGTTTGAGTTGTCGTTCCTTAAATATGAAATAGTCACATTACCGTTTGACGTTTTCTTAACAAGGCAACGGCGGACTTTGGAAAGTATCGTAGCTATCGCTCCGCTGTTGATGTCTCCCGTGATGTTCGAGGGATTGCTCATTGATTTGTCAAACACAATTTCGGCGTATGGTACAAATGCGTAATTGAGCGTAACGGAACGGGAAAGCTGCGCGGCTGTATGAGTTACGGCGGATGGTGTGACGTATTGTTGTTTACCATTAACCGAGACCGTATAACTGACACCGTATGGTATCTTGACCGTTAACGGAGCAGTTCCGTAAGTGCCCGTATAGAGTGTCGCTCCTGTGCTATTGTCCTTGACTGTGACGACCTGACCGGTGGGGGTGCCACCGACAGAACGCTTCTTTCTCGGTGTGGAGGCTGTCATTATTACGGCACTCAATACAAGGACTGCGATTGAGAGGAATGATTTCATTAGGCTTCTGACCCCCCCCACGTTAATAGTTGTTAACATATTCATTTGGTTTATTTTTTTGATGATGATTTCCTGTTTGCCTTCCACTCCTTGAAGCTGTAGTATCTGTAAGCTCCTGTTGTGTAAAACTCGTACTCGTCCGCATTGCGCTCGTGTCGGATAATTCCGATAACCAATATCGCCAATCCGGTCGCTGCGAGCAGAGCCGGAATATACATTGAGATGTCTAAAGCTTCCATTATCTTATTTGCTTAATTCGTTTTTCAGACTAAACCGTTTGTTCACGGTTATCATGGGGTTTTTGAAGCCGTCCACCGTGAGTAATGCCTGCGGGACTATTTCGAGAAATTCAAATACGGGGTCGTGGTCTTGACCGTCATTAAGGATGCTGAATCCACGAGGCGCGGTGAAAATCATCGTCCCGTCCAGCTGCGACGGCATACTGCACCAGAAGTCCAAAATATCGCTTCCAAGCACCTTGCTGATGAA
>LBCX01000077.1 GCA_001657575.1 Bacteroidales bacterium Barb4 | reverse complement strand
CCATAGTTCTACGGGAACTTGGTACTTAACAGAAACAAACTCTAAAGTTTAAACAGTTTCTTAGTATAAATTAAAAAAAAGTGATTATGAAAAAGAATTTGGTTTATCTGCTTTCTCTGTTGTGTACTGTCGTTTTATTTACTGCCTGCGGCAGTGATGATGATTCCGCAAATGAAAGCTGGAAAAAACTGTCCGGAACGTATGAAGGAGATGCGTTGAACCTTAACTTAAACGGCATCCCCGCCGTATTGATCTCCACAGGTAAATCGGCAAGCGTCGTCACTGCTTCCGCCGAAGCCGCTACCGTTACATTGACCAACGTTGTGCCGGAAGCCGTAAGCCTCGTTGTCCCCGTCACGCTGGGCAGGACGCCGACCGGCGGATATACCCTGTCGGGAAGCAAGACGGAAAGCAACTGCCTTATCACTCTCTCCGGCACATTCATGAAAGACGGTCAGCTGGAATTGTATGTCACCCGCAAATTTGAAGCATTTCCGCTAACCGGCACTTGGAAGTTAGCCTTACCGTCTCAAGCCGTGTATCTGAAAGCAGCGTTCGGCGACCCTGCGATTGATGCTCAGCTTTCCTATATCGCCCCGATGCTCAACGGACTTATAGTCGGAAAGGTATCTGCGGTAAATGTCTTCTTGGAAGAACATGGCACATTCAATGTAAACTGGCAGAATCAGGGAGAAACGACGCCGACCGTTATGCCTGAGGCTATTGCCGCGATGGTACAACTCCAGTATGCCTCTATTGACGGACAACTTATGATTGCCATTGATAAAAATGTGCTGGCAATGATGCAAGATCTGCTCGCGGCAACATTGGCAAAAATTGGATTGGATATCGAAAGAGTCATCTCTTTGTTGGAAAAGAATGATTTGGGCGGATACTACGGCTTCCCGTTCAAAGTGAAACAGGATGGAAATTCGGCTACATTCTATCTGGAGAAAGAATCTACCCTCGCCTTGTTAGACGCACTGCCCTCGGATATTAAAGCCTCACTGCCCGTACAGTTTGCCCCGTTGTTGCCGATGTTACAGTATGCACAAGTATTAGAGTTCGGCTTAACCTTTTCAAAGTAAGCCGCACCGGCATCTCTCACAACAAAGGCATATCGGCAAATCGCCGGTATGCCTTTAAATATAAGAACCATGCTTTAATTATCTGACTTTTTCAACTATTTCTTATATCGAACTCGCGTTAGTTTATATAAACTCTATTGTATCTGAAAGGATGATAGAAAAAGCAAACGATGATCATATTCGGTCGTTCTTTCAGAACTTCTTGGCAACCTCTTGCCAAGCCCCACATGAAGCGCAGCGAAATGTAGGGTTTGGAATGACACCGCTAATAGAGTTCTGGAAGAACGATACAGATACAAACAATATTCATAATGCAACATATAAATATCCGGTCGTTCTTTCAGAACTTCCTTACCGGTATCACCATCAGCCCCACATTCCGCTACGCTCCATGTGGGGCTGAAATCTCCTGTCCCTTTGGGACACCAATAAGCTGTAACTCTTGTTTCTTAGGATCAACCAACCGTTAATCTAAGCTGTTGCATAAAGCCATAGTCCGTCACATCAATTTTGCAGGGTACTAAGGAAGCATATCCGTAATGCAAAGCCAAAGTATCATTGTCCGGATGAACAGGTTCGGCATCTTTGAAGTCGCCGGTCAGCCAGAAAGCAGGTTGGTCGTGCGGTGTTTCGGTGTGCATGTATTCGTGCTCCCACCTTCCGCGGGATTGACGGCATACTTTGATCCCCTTTACATGGGGAAGTTTGGGAACGTTCAGATTCAAGTAAGTCCCGTCGGGAAGACCATCCCTCAGTACCTGCCGGGCAACGGCGTGCCCCAGCCGGCAGCTTTCCGTGAAATCGGCATCCGCCAAAAAGTCCAGCAGAGACACCCCCAGAGAAGGAATGCCGAAGATACACCCTTCGGCAGCGGCGCCCATCGTACCGGAATAATTCACCGCAATGGACATGTTCCCGCCGTGATTAATCCCCGACACAAGCAGATCCGGTCTGCGTCCTGTCACTTCATTGACTGCCAGCTTGACACAGTCCACCGGCGTCCCCGTGCAACTGTACACGGTCAGCCCTTCCTCTTTCCTTATCAGTGAATACATGAGAGGCATGGAAGACGTGATGGCACTGCTCATGCCCGAACGCGCCTTGTCCGGTGCAAAAACAATCAATTCCCCCAAATCCCGGAGACAGGCTGTCAATTCCTTAATTCCTTTGGCTTGATAACCGTCATCGTTGGTTATCAAAATAAGAGGTTTCTTTTCCGGCATATCTTTATCCTTTATAAGGGCGCAAATGTACATTATAATGCGCCAGTGATTTAAACAGCATGGGCAGAAGTTTACCCTCTGCCCATGCTATAATAATCTCAAATTTCATTGGTTATGCACCTGCCATAACATCTTTACAGCTCAAAACTTTCTACCTTGTCCTCGTCATAGATTTCAACTGTGCCTTCGGTGAAGTAGAGGACTTCAAAAATGCCGTCGTCCGCTTTATATATATCCAGCGGGAATTGCTTCAACATTTCCTCTCTGGAAGATTGGGCAGGATCTGATTTAAGCGTCCCGCTGATGCGCAACCATTTCCAGTCGTCCAGCATGGCGGCTATCTGCACCTTGGGATTGGCGATTATCTGCTTGAAGCAGTCCTTATTGTTCGCTGTGCTGAGATACACTTTCCCGTTAATCTCCGCAACGGCACCAAACGGGCGTACTTTCGGCAGGTTTCCTTCATTGGTAGCCAAAAAGAAGACTTTGCTCTTCTTTAATAATTCAACAGTTTTATTCATTATCTGATTTGTTTAATTCCCATCGGGGGTTTCTTCTTCGGGAGTGTTGCTCGGTAGGGCGGTACCAAAGTCGGGAGCCACGAGGCTGGGGTCAATGGTCGGGGCTTCGTTCAGCTGCTGGCGGATTTCAGACTGGTTGGTCTGCTGCTGGCGGGGAATAAAGGCTGTGATAAGGACACTCAATACGATGATCGTGCCGGCTAATCCCCATGTAGCTTTTTCCAGAAAGTCTGTTGTCTTGCGCACACCCATAATCTGGTTGGAAGAGGAGAAGCCTGAAGCAAGCCCGCCGCCTTTAGAGTTTTGAATCAATACGATCAAGATAAGGAAGACGGCAGCTATCAGGATCAAGGCTGTAATAAATGCAAACATTTCCGTTTATTTTTTAGTGTTATTATTAATAATCAATTCTTCAAGGGATTGAATTCGAGCCGCGAAGTAAGTGCTTTTCTCCGGATATTTCAAACGCAATGTGTGAAATATTTGCAGGGCTTTTTCGTACCGTTCCTGTTGGAGGTATATGTTTGCCAATGTTTCGGTAAAGAACTCCTCCGGAGAGTCATCTTCGGGAGGGCGGAGGGAGGGCTTTGTTTTCACGTCCGGATTCAGCCCGATGTTGCCTGTGCGCTCTGCCTTGCTTTGGATGAAGGAGTCTATCAAATCATGGTGTTTCAGCTCTGCTGCCGGTTGTCCGCCGCTATTTGCTTCGTCTGTGTCTTTCTTTTCGCTTCCTTTTTCCTCTTTCTTTCCTTTTTCAATCCAATAAATATAGTCGGACAATACCGAAGGTTGGAACAATACATTTGCTTCCGTTCCTTTCCCTCCGGAATAAGCGGCGAGGAAAGTGTCGATGCGGGAGAAGCTATCGTTGCCGCCTTCTTCGGGGCGGATTGTCCGAGCGGGCAAAAGGCTCAGCCGGTAGCGTTCGCCTTCTATCAGCGCGAACAGTTTTTTCCGGTCGGGAAGGTATATAACCGCGCGTTTCAATTCCTGCCCGAAGCAGACATCGTCCAACACGGCAAGGTTTTTCAGGTAAAGCGAACGGGCAGCCGGAAAATAGGGGAATGTGTCCACAATCCTTTTCAACTCTGGCAGTGTGTCTGCCGAAAGCAGGGAGGGGTTCTCCATCAGTTGATAGAAATCGGATGTTTTCATCGTGTTTACCAGTCGGCTACGGTAGCGTTAAACACCAAGTCAGTCAGCTCTTCCACAATCTCGGTACATAACTGATCCTGCACGTCCGTTAGCATCCGTGTGGCAGGAAACTCGCGGTAGGCGGAGAAGGTCTGTTCAAAGTCCTTGTCGGGATTAGTCTTGTTGGTATAGCGCACGCGGATGGTGATGGTGAGCTTGGTTTCCGATGCCCAGGCATCTTCTTTCACAGCCATTGGGGTAAGGTCGTAGCCGGTTATTTCCCCTTCTATGTTCAAGTCGCCGTTGGTCTGTACCACTTTGAGGCGGGTCTTGGTGGTGTAGATGTCTTTCATCCGCTCTGTCAGCACTTGCGAGAGAGGGGGATAAACCATCGGTGCCTGATTGGGGAAATCCAGCACGGAGACAGACGAAACCACCGTATAGTCTATCGACGCCGAATTGAGCTTGTACGATACGGTGCAACCGCCCATCAGCACCACCGACATCACCACATATAGTATATGTTTAGCGTGCATACAATTCCAATCCATAGTCTTTGATTTTGCGGTATAATGTACGCTCGGATATTTTCAACTCGGCGGCGGCACTCTTCCGCTTTCCCTTATGCTTTTCCAGCATTTTCCGTATGGCTTCCTTTTCCGTATCGGCTAAGGAAATTTCCTCTTCTTCCACATCTTCCGCCTCCTGTATCTGTTGCGGGCAGATAGGGGCGAGAGCAGGGACGGATGAATACGTGTTTTCGGCGGCAACATGTTGTATATTCCCCGCCATAATATCGTGAACCAGCTTCTTCAACTCTGCCACATCCTTTTTCATATCAAAAAGCACCTGATAGAGAATCTCCCGCTCACTGTTGAATATCTTCTGATCGTCCGGTCTTACCGGCACGGGGAGCTTCTCTATATTCATATTCGGCAGGTAGAAACGCAATATCTTCGCCGATATGTCACGCTTTTCTTCGATAACGGAGATGCGCTCGGTCACATTTTTCAGTTCGCGGACATTTCCCGGCCAGCGACAAGCAGTCAGCAGTTTCTGGGCTTCTTCTTCCAGCCGGAGAGCGGACGGTATATGATACTTCTCGGCACAATCACCGGCAAACTTGCGGAACAACAGCAAAATATCCTCTGCCCCGCGTTCACGCAAAGGAGGTATCTGAATGGGGACAGTGCTCAAGCGATAGAAAAGATCTTCGCGAAACATCCCGTTGGCAACCGCGTGCATCAAATTGACATTGGTTGCGGCTACAAGGCGCACATTCGTTTTCGACACCTTCGATGCACCAACCCTGATAAATTCTCCCGACTCCAGCACGCGAAGCAGGCGGGCTTGCGTAGGTGTCGGCAATTCGCCCACCTCGTCCATAAAGATTGTACCGCCGTCAGCCACCTCGAAATAGCCTTTCCGGTCAGCCAAGGCACCGGTAAACGAACCCTTCTCATGCCCGAACAGCTCGGAATCAATCGTCCCTTCGGGAATAGCACCACAATTGACGGCAATATACTGCCCATGCTTGCGCGTACTGTTCTGATGAATAATCTGCGGGAAAACTTCCTTCCCCGTCCCGCTTTCCCCGCTTATCAATACCGACAAATCCGTCGGAGCCACTTGAAGAGCCACATCAATCGCCCTGTCCAATGCAGCATTATTACCGATAATACCAAACCGCTGCTTTATCTGTTGCACTTCCGCTTTTACCGCCATAGTTTCTTTCCCTGCACTTTTTGTCCGTTCAGCCGGCAAAAATACACATCTTATCGCCGTTCACCCTTAAACAGCCTCACAAACTATATAAACCTATTTCTCAATTCTAATGTTACCTTTGCCGCCGCAAAAAACGAGGTATGGAGTCATTACATTTTGAAGGGATATTGACGGGGGTTGTCACCTTCCTGATTATCGGTCTGTTTCACCCGCTGGTCATAAAGGCGGAGTATCATTGGGGCAGTAAGTGCTGGTGGGTATTCCTGCTCTGGGGCATAGCGGGCATGGCGGCTTCCCTCCTTATTGAAGACACGTTCCTGTCGGCTGTCTGCGGCGTGTTTGCCTTTTCCTCCTTCTGGACGATAAAGGAACTGTTTGAGCAGGAGAAGCGGGTGCGCAAAGGGTGGTTTCCCAAGAATCCCAATAAGAAGTAGTTAGTAGTTATGAGAAGTTTTGCAAGCGACAACAACGCAAGTGTCCACCCTGCCGTGATGGAGGCTTTGGCAAAGGCTAACACAGACCATGCCGCAGGCTACGGTGACGACCCTTGGACTGTTGCCGCAACGGCGAAGATAAAAGACGTATTCGGTGCGGAAGCCGAACCCTTCTTCGTGTTCAACGGGACGGGAGCGAATGCGGCAGCCTTGCAGGCTGTGACCCGCCCCTTCCACAGCATCCTTTGCACGGACACGGCGCATATATATGTAGATGAATGCGGCGCACCGGCACGCATGACGGGCTGTGCCGTCACGGCAATCCCCGCCCCCGACGGCAAACTGACGCCGGAACTTGTCAAGCCCTGCCTGCACAATTTCGGCGTATGCCACCACTCACAGCCAAAGGTGGCGTACATCTCCCAAGTGTCCGAGCTGGGCACAGTCTATACCATAGAAGAGGTCAAAGCCCTTGCCGACCTGCTTCATTCCTACAATATGTACCTGCATGTGGACGGCGCACGGCTGGCAAACGCCTGCGCTTATTTGCATTGCAGCCTCAAGGAAGTGACGGCGGCTGCCGGAGTGGACGTGCTCAGCTTCGGCGGCACCAAGAACGGTATGATGACGGGGGAAGCCGTCATCTCTTTCCGCCCCGAAATAACGGAGAACCTGCCGTATATCCGCAAGCAATCGGCACAGCTGGCTTCCAAAATGCGCTACCTTTCCGCCCAATTCATCCCCTACCTGACCCACAACCTCTGGCTGGAAAACGCCGCCCATGCCAACCGTCAAGCCGCCAAACTTGCCGCCGCCCTGCGCACATATCCCCAAATACATTTTACCCAAAAGGTTGAATCCAACCAGCTTTTCTTCACCTGCCCCCCCGTAGCTCTGAAACAACTGCAACAGGCATACTTCTTTTATATGTGGAACGAAGCCGCCAACGAAATGCGCCTTGTCACTTCTTGGGACACGACCGACGACGACATCGACAAGCTGCTGACTACTTTCCGCTCTCTCCCTCTTTAATTCATTCACCGTTAATCGTTCAAAGAAATGACAACATTCCCTGCTGCGCTGCCTTACAAGGTGGCAGACATAAGTTTGGCGGACTTCGGTCGCAAAGAGATTGAAATAGCCGAGCACGAAATGCCCGGACTGATGGCAGTGCGCCGGAAGTACGCCGACAAGCAGCCGCTGAAAGGCGCACGCATCACCGGCTCCCTGCACATGACCATACAGACCGCCGTGCTGATTGAAACGCTGAAAGCTCTGGGCGGCGACATCCGCTGGGCAAGTTGCAACATCTTTTCCACACAAGACCATGCGGCAGCGGCGATAGCGGCGGCGGGCATCCCCGTCTTTGCGTGGAAGGGGGAAACGCTGGAAGAATACTGGTGGTGCACGGACATGGCTCTCCGTTTTCCCGGCGGGGAAGGACCGAACCTCATTGTGGACGATGGCGGCGATGCTTCCCTCCTGCTTCATCAGGGCTATGCCGCCGAGAATGACGCACAAACCATCAACCGCAAAGGCGGCAACCACGAGGAACAGGTAATCCTTGACCTGCTCGCCCGCCTGCTGAAAGAGGACAGTAGCCGCTGGCATCGTACCATCGCCGGCATGAAGGGCATTTCGGAGGAAACGACCACCGGCGTGCACCGCCTCTACCGGATGATGGAGAAAGGGGAGTTGCTCGTGCCCGCCATCAACGTGAACGATTCGGTGACCAAGTCCAAGTTTGACAACCTCTACGGCTGTCGTGAGTCACTGGCTGACGGCATCAAACGCGCGACGGACGTGATGATCGCCGGCAAGGTGGTGGTGGTTGCCGGCTACGGCGATGTGGGCAAAGGCTGTTCGCACTCGATGCGCTCCTACGGTGCCCGCGTGCTGGTGACGGAAATTGACCCCATCTGCGCTCTGCAAGCCGCTATGGAAGGCTTTGAAGTAACAACGATGGAAGAGGCAGTCAAGGAGGGCAACATCTTCGTGACCACCACAGGCAACCGCGACATTATCACCATCGCACACCTTGCGCAGATGAAAGACCAGTCCATCGTCTGCAACATCGGTCATTTCGACAACGAGATAGAAGTCAATAAACTGCAAAACTACCCGGGCATCAAGCATCTCAACATCAAGCCGCAGGTGGACAAATACACCTTCCCGGCGGGCAACTCCATCTTCCTGCTCGCCGAAGGACGGCTGGTAAACTTGGGCTGTGCAACGGGGCATCCATCCTTCGTCATGAGCAACTCGTTTACCAATCAGGTGCTGGCACAAATCGACTTGTGGCAGACCGCCTACAACATCGGCGTCTATTGCCTGCCGAAGCACTTGGACGAGGAAGTAGCCCGCCTCCATCTGGAACGCATCGGCGTAAAGCTGACGCGGCTGACGCCTGAACAAGCTGCCTACATTGGCGTATCGCCCGACGGGCCTTATAAGGCAGGGCATTACAGATACTGATTAGTAACGTCTTTTAAAAGAAGTATGCCTGAATACGTATAAGCGATAAGGGGCGTGGGCTTTAACATATTTTAGGCGCAATACAGTACTCTATGGATACTGTATCGCATACCTACAAGATACAGCATAGCAGACTTACAAGATACCGTATAGCATACTTACAGAGTATTACCCCCTATTCCCCCACATTCCGCTTTGCTGCATGTGGGACTGAAACCTCTTGCTCTTTCAGGACTTCTGCGTAGCATCAGTTAATATCGCCAAATAGTTAATATGAATACAGAAATACTGCAATTCCTCAGGGAACTCAGCGAGAATAACAATCGCCCTTGGTTTCAAGCCCATAAAGAACGGTATGACATTCTGCGCAAGGCTTTTCTGGAAGAAGTGCAGGAATTGATAGGCAAGATTTCACTGTTCGACCCTGAACTTTCAGGATTGGACGCGAAGGATTGTTTTTTCCGTATCTACCGCGATATTCGTTTCTCACCGAATAAGATACCGTATAAAACACATTTCGCCGCCTATATGGCACGCGGGGGCAAGAGCAGCGAATATGCAGGGTATTATCTTCATTTGGAGCCGGACGGGTGTTTATTGTCGGGAGGTATTTGGATGCCGCCCTCTCCCTTGCTCAAAATGCTCAGGCAGGAGATTTACGATCAGGCGGATGAGTTTACCGCCGTATTGGAGGAGCCTTCCTTCAAGGAAACTTTTCCTGCTTTGGAGGGTGATATACTTTCGCGTATGCCGGCGGGCTTTCCTGCCGATTCCCCCTGTGGCTATCTGTTGAAACATAAAGATTTCTGTGTCGTTTCCTACCGTCCGGACAGCTTTTTCCTGCAAGAGGATTGGAAGGATAAAACCGCTGACGTATATAAAAAGCTGCTGCCGTTCAATCAATTCCTTAATTATACTGTAAACGATTACTTAGGCAATATATAAGCCGTGAAACTTAGCGCAGATGCCCCAAAGGGGCAAGAGATTTCAGCCCCACATGCAGCGAAGCGGAATGTGGGGTTAACAAGTGCATATCAATAAAGTTCTGAAAGAACGATACAAAGGCAAACGATGGTTTATAATGCAATATATATTATTCGGTCGTCCTTTCAGGACTTCCTTATCGGCATCACTATTAACCCCACATTCCGCTTCGCTGCATGTGGGGCTGAAATCTTTTGCCCCTTTGAGGCATCTGCTAATATCAGTTAACAATTAATCGTTAAAGACGTGAAAATAATCAATCTCAGCACATCCAACTCTATCTTGAACCGCTTCACCGCCGAACTGCGCGACGTGAACATTCAGAAGGACAGCATGCGTTTCCGCCGGAACATCGGGCGTATCGGCGAAATCATGGCGTATGAAATCAGCAAGGAATTTGCCTGCCGGACAGTCGAGGTACAGTCTCCTTTGGGTACAGCATCCGTGGAACTGCCTTATGACAAGGTGGTAATCGGTACAATTCTTCGTGCCGGACTCCCCTACCACCAAGGTTTCCTGAGTTATCTGGACGATGCGGAAAACGCCTTCGTCTCCGCCTATCGCCGGTATAAAGACCGGCTGAACTTCGACATCCATATTGAATACATCGCTTCCCCCTCGCTGGCAGGCAAGACGCTCATCCTGACCGACCCGATGCTGGCAACCGGCAGTTCGATGGAACTTGCCTACTCCGCTCTCCTGACCAAAGGACAGCCGAAGGAAGTACACATCGCCTCCATCATTGCAAGCAAACCTGCCCTCGAATACCTGCAGGAAAAACTGCCGCAAGACGACAATATCGTCATCTGGGTCGCCGCCTTGGACAACGAACTGAACGAACACGCCTACATCGTCCCAGGGCTGGGAGACGCTGGCGATTTATCCTACGGCGAAAAAATGTAGGGAATATCTACCGGATAAAATTGGTGAATATCTTGCCCGTTGCTTCCGGTTCGGCAACCAGCTCCCTCGTAGCCTCTTTCATTTTGAGCATCCATGCAATGTTCTTTCCGAGCACATGCATCACCTGCACGCCCTCTATGTCTTCCGCCGCCTCCGCAGGTTCGTTCCCGTGGATGACATTCCAATAATTGGAAGAAGCTATCAGCATCTCCGAAATGGAAAGATACATATTCAAACTGTTGAAAGTCATCGTTCCCCCGGAACGGCGGACAGCGGCAACGGAAGCTCCTACCTTATGACGGAAATAATTGCCGTTGGCACCCGACACAAAAAACGTCCGGTCAAGAAAGCTCTTCATTGCCCCCGCTATGCCCGAATAATAAACCGGCGAACCTAAGATAATACCATCGGATGCTTTCAGCACGGGCAGCACCTCATTCACAATATCATCAGCAAAAACACACCTGCCATCCCGCTTCTCAAAGCAGCGGCAACAACCCGTACACCCGTGAACAGGCTTGTTCCCAACATGTATCATTTCAAAATCAATACCCTCTTCCCGCAGGGAAAGACCCGCCTGATTCAGGGCGTAGGCTGTATTGCCCGCCGCATTCGGGCTTCCGTTGATAGCTGTTACTTTCATATATATTCTGTATAATTGTTGCACAATGATAAAGCCTTTTCCCAGCAACTGAAAACAAGGGTCGGAGAAAAAGCAGTTCTCCAAGAACTACGTCTTTGATTCTTTTCTTTCCTTTCTAAAAATCAACCTGTTACCATTTGAAGTCTCTTTTAAGCCTCGTTCCACCTCATGTGGAACGGGGCTTCCACCTCATGTGGAACGGGGCTTCC
>LBCX01000359.1 GCA_001657575.1 Bacteroidales bacterium Barb4 | reverse complement strand
CGTAATCTATCGGCGTGCCTGTCAGGTCTTTTTTAGGAAAATGCACCTCCGGCAGCAAGTTGCCGGGGTTCGGCGGCAGACGCCGGTAAGCCAAGCCCTGCGCGGCGTTCGTCCCTACATGCACCTTGTATATTCCGTCTTCTTCCTTTAAGATAACATCTTCCGCATTGGCAGGAAGATATACGTCCGTCGGCAGCTTCCATGCGGCATCGGCATTGTATGCACCGTTGCCCACCAAGCCCTTAATAACGTTGTAGCCGTTGGAAGAGAAGTTGATTTTGTTTGCTGTGGTTATATCAATGGATGGCTTAGCTTCGGTTGCCTCCGGATGCAGCACCACGCAGTTGGTAAAGGATACCGAGACTGGTTTTGTAGGTGGAGAGGCAGGTCTGCCTATGATTATCCTGTTTTTATCGTTGTTTATAAATGTGCAGGAAACAAACTGTACGTTTATTCCTTCTTTGTCTCTTAGCTCTATCATTGATTTTGAGGCTTGGCTTGCCCCAAGCTCCCCTGCTCCTATAAAGATACAACCTTCAAAGCGGCAAACGGAAGGTACAGCGTCGGAGTAAGGCATTGGGGAAACGGGAGAAGGGGTTGCAGCATCCGATATGAAAATGCAGTTTCTCATGCACATCGAACGGACTAGTCCATTGCTGGCACTGGCGGATAAGACTGTTGCATTCTTGAACCGCATATTCTCCATTACCGCCGAATCAGCTTCGCTATTCGACTGACCAAAGTATATGCCCCTGGCTGTTGGATTACTGGTAATCGTTACCCCGTTGCCAATAACGGTGAATATTCCATTTTTGACAGTTCTATTAGACATTAAGTTCGTTGTGATAGTAATGGTTTCATTTGCCAACTCGTCGGCAAAGAGTATGGTATCTCCGCTTTGTATGCTGTCTAACTCATACCCGAAAGAACCCGACACCGTCCGATTTCCATCTGTATTCGTTACCCATCGTATTTTCTTGTTTGGATAGTCAGGGTCTTTTTCTGCTTGCCCTTGCAGGAAAAGCAAGAAAAGGAGTGCGCCAATCAGCGCACCCCTTCTTCTATTTACATACCTCTTCATTTCTTTGGTTTGTGGGATACAGACGGAATAGGGCAAAGGTTACAATTGTTGCAACCGTAAGAAAAAATATCTCCGCTCATATCATGCGTAGGTGGCCATGTGGTGAAGTCGGTTTCAAACGCGAAGCCGTCCGTACTGTTGTTTTGCAATACACGGGTGGTTACACCATAGTTGGAAACTTTCGCAGGCACTTGCCTATCTTCACCGTTATAAGATGCCCAATAGCCATTCGTGTACCAACCGGCAAGCCATTCATGATCCTCATTGTCTTGGGCAGGGGTTAACTTCCAATAGTCAAAATCGTAGGCGGGATAGCCGTAATTGACACTGAAAGGATGCTCAATGACGCCGGTGGACACTTTGGGAGCATCGCTTGTGGCGGCCTGAACTGCCCAGCTCGCCTGATCTTGAGGACTGTAAGGTACGGCTCTTTGACCCGCGTCGCAGTTAGGGCTACCCACATAATGAAACAAGATGCTTGCGTTGCCTTCGGCACCTGCTAAATCAAAGACTACTGGTATACGGGGAGAGTCGTAGTCGGCGTAATTGTAGCCGAACCCGCCCACGGCATAGCCGTTGACGCCCGTCTGCTGCAGCAATACAATGAAACGGCAGTCTGCATTAGCCACGGCGCGAAGCATATCGACCGAGTACTTCGTGACCGGCGTTGTGTCCGGTCCATAGGTAGGGTCAATGTAGATGGAAATAGGATTCCATACATAACCCCAGACAAGCATACTGTCCGGTTCGCCGAGTGCCGCCCTTTTGCCGTCCGTCCATTTGACAATCAGATAGGCAGTGTCCACCAGCGTAATGGTCGGGTCAAGGTGTCCCGTCCAACAGTTAATGGGCGGAATGTCGCCGAGTGCTTTCTTGCCCGCCGGCGGTGCTTTCTTCAGCGTTCCCTGCGCTGCTTTTTTTGTTAATAACTCGTGCGGGTGACTACCCTGCACCTTTACCACACCCTGTTTACCCTGCTGGGCAAACCCACTTGCGCTAATGATCAGCGCGATTAGAAATAATAACTTCTTCATTGTGAAAATATTTAATAAATAAAAAAAACAAAGCTGCATTGATTGCATCCAATCAAACAGCTTTCACAGGAAAAAGTAAGAAGTGGGATAAACCTTGCAGGGGAAGCAAGCGCGTTGCCGATCTGCCGTGTTTGTCTCAAGCTCCATTCCTCGAAAGCTCAGAACTACGTATGATTTGGCAGGTCTTCTGACTTGCTTCCCCTTAGAGCAGCCTTCCCGTTCG
>LBCX01000358.1 GCA_001657575.1 Bacteroidales bacterium Barb4 | reverse complement strand
GATACTCATAGCTGTACAGGCTGTCCGCGCTGTACAGGCTGTCCGCTATCTCTATGCGACCGTTTTCGACCTCGGACAGGGCTACCGTATAGCTGTTTTTCGTAAAATGCGCCCGAATGGTCGCGCTATCTATCAGAATGAAAGTATAGAGAGTGTCGCTGGAAGAAAGGAATATGCCACCTTTATCTATTATCCATTCATCCAAATGATAACCGTAAGCGGGGATGGCTTTCACGCGTACCGTATCTCCATACCCATCGCCTGCGCTACTCACTCTCTGTGTGCTACCGTTTTCGACATCGGGCAGGTTTATCATATAGCTGTCTTTCTCAAAATACGCCTGAATGGTCATGTTCCCTGTCAAGGGGAAGGCATAGGGATTGGCAGAGGAAAGGTAGCCGCCATTTGCGTTTCTCCATTCCTTAAAATGATAACCCACGGCAGGTCCGGCTTTCGCGCGTACCGTGTCCTGATACGCATAGTCGTATTTGCCGCCCACTGTCGCTGCGCCACCGCCGACTTCGCCGAAAGTTTTCAGAATTACATGAAAGGTGTCTTTCGGAAAATGCGCCCGAATGGTCGTGTCCCGTGTCAGGACGAAAGCAAAGGGATTGGCGGAAGAAAGGGTGTCGCCCTTTGCATTTGTCCATTTTACTAAATCATCTTTATAACCGAAACCGGCGGTGGCGGTGGCACGTACCGTGTCCTGATACTCATAAGCAAGTTTGCCGTTCGCCGTCTCTACTTTGTTCCCGTCTTCAACGGGAAAATTTACATGATAGGTGTTTTTTGCAAATTGCGCCTTAATGGTCGTGTCCCGTGTCAGGACAAAGGCAAAGAGAGTGTCGGAGGAAAGGCTGTCGCCCCCTGCATTTGTCCATTTCAGCAAATGATAACCGTAGTTAGGGGTGGCTTTCACGCGTACCGTATCTCCATAATCATATATATTTGCGCCGTCCATTGTCGTTGCGCTGCCGTTGTTGTCGGCGGACAGGGTTACATAATGGGGGGTTTTCGCAAAACGCGCCACAAAGGTCGTGTCCCGTGTCAGGTTAAAGACAAGAGTATCTTTGGTAGGGGCGATCCCCCCTGCACCTTCCCATTTCAGAAAAGAATACCCCGTGGCAGGAATAGCCACTAATGTCATTGTCATGTTGTAACCAAAATCTTTAGACCAGCTCTTCCCGATCTTCTCGATCTTCTCGCCATTGACAGTTATAGAGCCTGTCCTTTCGGCAAATATCCCGGAAGTAATCTTATATTCATTGAGAACAATGGGAATCCCTTGCCACCTAGCAGAGGAACCGAATTTGGAACCGAACTGTTCTTCCGACCCTTTTGGTATATGAACCTTGCAACCCCCTGTCACTGCCGTACCCGAATTAGAAAAAACATTATCTCCTACTGTTCTCCCGTTCGGGCTGTTCCATCCAAGATAAATGTCTCGCAAATTTTCACAATTAGAAAAAGCAAAACCTTTAATTTCTGTTATACTGTTCGGAATGGTTATGGACGCTAAATGGTGACACTTGGCAAAAGCATTCAATCCAATACTTTTTACACCGTCCTGAAATATTACGGACGTAATAAAGTTATTACCGTCAAAGGCTTCAGTCTCAATTCCTATTACAGCATAGGGACTATTATAGGGTATAACTTCCGACGGAATTACAATGTTGTTAAGCTTGCCGTATTTTTTGTTATTACCTACGACAGC
The DNA here is from genome assembly GCA_001657575.1 of Bacteroidales bacterium Barb4. GTDB lineage: Bacteria > Bacteroidota > Bacteroidia > Bacteroidales > Tannerellaceae > Barb7. The sequence goes on along the minus strand of LBCX01000358.1, from coordinate 621 downwards.
AGTTCGGCTGACATCATCTAACGTATAGGTAATATCACTATTAGGATCAATGTATGATGACACCGCCTTCATCGTTTGAAGCACACAGACAAGGCACAAGCCTGCCAATACTATTATCCTTTTCATATACTATTTTTTTTGTCCTGACACCTCTAACAGGGTTTCATAACCCTGTTGGGGGTTAAGATTATAGAGGTTGGCAATTGATTGATTATTGAGCCGCCAAATGTATGAATTTTTTAATATATTCCGTGTTTTCTGTGCCTGCACGGCATTTTTTTTCCTGTCAGGAAAAGGCACGGGAGGTTGAGGCGAAACGGCAGCGGTACCGCTTTCGCTGACCCGGCACCGAGATTCGCTGACGAAGACATCTGCCTTAGCGACGAAGGCATCCGCCTTAGCGATGAAGGGCCTGTCTGAAGAGAAGTAACGCTTAGTCTTTAAGGAATAACGCTTAGTCGATAAGGAATAAGGCTTGTCGGATAAGGAATAACGCTTGTTGTATAAGGAATAAGTCCACTACATGTTAAAAGTGCGTTATTCAGGCAAGGAGAGGGGGTATAAACAAGAGGGTTTTGACCGTATCGAAGAAGAGTAAGGCTTCGTCTCTAAGGAATAGAG
>LBCX01000357.1 GCA_001657575.1 Bacteroidales bacterium Barb4 | reverse complement strand
GTTTGACTGCTTCTGTCTCCGATGACAAAATCAGGGAACTTTTTTCCCGTTCCCTCAACGGCAATCCATATCTGATAACAGTTTTTTTGAACCTGTGCATGAATGCATTTCGTCCACTTCTACAGTCTCTGCCTCTTTGCTTTCAAAATTAAGTTCCCGTGTTTCTTTTCCGAATTTCCTGATCCGGTTCAAGACCGAAACGTTGCCTACTCCCAACAGTCTTCCGATTGAACGGAAACCCGAGCCTTCAAGGTACAGGCGGAGAGCCTGTTTCTTTATCGAATCGGGCTTGGCTGTCGACTTTAATTCAACCGTATAATTATATCCGCAGTCTTTGCATTTATAACGCTGTCAGCCTTTGGTGAAACCCGTTTTATCTTTTTTTCGCTGCTGCATTTGGGACAATTCATACTCTTTTTTTCTGCAAATATAGGAAAGCATTCTTAGTTAGCAATGCCCAAATTTCATACTGTCGATAGGCGTTTTTAACTGTGCCTCTTTTATCTGATAGACCCCGTCGCTATTCTTCACAACAAATAAATTAGGATTGTTCTCTTCCATCAAAAAGTTGCCTCCCATAAATTTACAGTCCTTATTGTACCTGTAATATTGATCAAAACTGCCAGCGGGAATCAACAGCTTTTTACCTGCAAAATCAGTCGGGTTGTTGTTCCCTTTCTCCTGTAAATTCATTTTAATCAGCTTCAATTGCCGTTTATTCGTCCAGCCGACTTCTATGCTGTGCAGGCTGGAAGTTCCGTCAACTATACCGCTACCGAATACCGGCTGCTACCCGGCAGTTTTAAGGTGTGCAGGCTCTCGTTGTCGGCAAAGCAACGGTCACCGATTGTCGAAAGAGCGAAGTGTCCGCTTAAATCAACGGTGTGCACCTTTGTATTTTTAAAAGTTTCTGCACCGATGATGGAAAGCGACCATCCTTGCGTAAAATCAAACGATTCAATATCCGATTACGCCCTTAAGAGCCTCCTTTTCAATATAGAAAATAGAGTTGTATATCACATTATTCTGAAAGCCCGCCAGATTAAATCCTTTCTTTTTACCCTCTATCTTTTCAATGGAATAATAGTGAGGCTCTATCTCCTGGTCAAAGATGCTTGTTCCCGAGGGCGGATACACATGCACTGTGAAACCATTGAAGGTCTTTTCTTTATTAGGCTTGCCTTGTGCCAATTTAACATCATAAAGCTCCTTTTCCTGCAGCCAGCCCTGGATAGCGGTCACGAGTGCCATAGCAACAAAAGAGAGAACTAAAAGGACAGCAATCACTCCTACTACAATATGATATGCAGAAATCGCTACATAAGCCACAGCATGCAGATGTGACAATGCCATGTCTGCTACCTCCATGGCTACCGCAAGCTCGGCATCTATCTTTACGGCAAAAAGATGGGAACATTCCACGCATAATAAAAGGCCGCTAGGTCATCAACGACAAACTTTGCTGCGAGAGCAACCACCCCGGCAGAGTAGATTGCTGCTTCGTTAGCTGCAAAGGTAATACCAATGAATTCAGTATTGCAATCCCGAAGGCTTCGGCTACCGCGCCAATCTCAACGATCAAACCTTCCGTCAAGCCTTCAACAGATAAAATCTTAATTTCATCCATACGAAAAAACAGTTATCGACTATTATTTATTATGCAGAGACGCAATGTAGAGACGCAAAATCTTGCGTTTCTACCGGGTCATTGTCATCGTTGCCCCTTCGGAGCTGAAATCTATGGATATACCATTCCTTACTGATTTGGTATACCGATCAAAGAATGTTAAAATCCTAAGAAACTGTCTAAATTTCATCAACTAATTATTCTATTGATCATCAGATTGATGAATGACAGATATATCATTGTCCGGCTTGAAGATGTGGTATAGCGGCTTTCGTAATCTTTGGCGAGTCTCCGGAAATTTTCGAGCCGGAAGAATGTCCGCTCAACAACCCAACGCACAGACAAAGGTTTAAATTTAGCAGATTTATCCGTTCGCAGCGTAGTTTCGATGTCCCAACCAAATGCAGACTTCACTCTGTCGACCGGCTTGCCTCTGCAGCCACCGTCGGCATACATCTTTTTCATTCTGTCAAACCGGTGCTTCAATGAACCGGTAACTTCAAATCCGGCTTTACCGTCATGCCCGCCGGCTGCATCAACCTTTACGGACGGCAACAATCCGTTTGTATCTGTTATAATGTGCCGTTTACGACCCCTTATCCTTTTACCTCCGTCAAATCCTCTTTCTTGCCCCTCCCTGCTCCTGTCGTTTTAACACTCTGACTGTCAATCAGACCGACACTTGGTGAACTGTTTCTGCCGTTCCCTTTACGAAAGCCGTCCC
>LBCX01000356.1 GCA_001657575.1 Bacteroidales bacterium Barb4 | reverse complement strand
ATCCCAGATACAGTTTTTGAGCAGCACCATGCAGCCGCTGTTACGGCAGATTGAGCTTGAATTTGAGACCAAACTTATCCCCCGCAAATTGAGTGGAACGTATAAGATTGAATTTGACTTGGATAAATTCTTTACCACCGACTTTGACAGCCTTTCCAACTACATGGAAAAGACAATCCAGAGCGGCATTATGACGGTCAATGAGTGGCGCATAAAAAGGGGAATGAAACCCATTGAGGGCGGCGATACCCCTATGATTTCATGCAATGTAGCGCCAATCAATAGCCCTAAGATTAGGGGAGAAGAGACTATCAAAGTAGAGGGGTAAATAATTTACCCGCAAATTGAAGCATCCAACGGTAATAGTAAGAGAAATAAAATCAATATGAAGAAACAGGATTTTGAAATAAGGTCATTTGCCGACGAGCGGGCAATTCCTCAAATCATGGACGGCGAAAACAGCCGGACGATTACAGGTTACGCCCTCGTTTTTAACAGGGAAAGCAAAGTAATGTTCGACTTTGAAAAGAAGCGATTTTTCGTTGAAGTCATAAAACCGCAAGCCGTTACCCGCTCTTTGATTGAAAGTTGCGATATAAAAGGCGTGATACAGCATGACACGGGGCGACTGCTCGCCCGTTCCAACAACGGAAAGGGCACATTATCCCTCACAATCGACGATTACGGATTGAAATATCGCTTTGAAGCACCGAAAACAACCGACGGCGATTGGGCTATTGAAATGATAGGCAGGGGTGATGTATTCGGCTCTTCTTTTGCCTACACGACCAATGAACGGGAAAACGTGAAGTACACCAAAAGAGACGGGACAAAGCACATGGGAGGCTTGTTGTTGCGTGAAGTAGAGCAGATAGACAGGCTCTACGACGTAAGCATAGTTGTCAATCCCGCCTACGACGCTACCACCGTTGAAGCCCGCAGCCTCGACCAATACTTTGAAGAGGGCGAAACCGCCGAGCAAAAGGCGGAGTGCGAAGCCAAAGAACTCAAAGAGAAACAGGAACGGGAGGCACAGGAAGAAAAGGAAAGGTTGGAGCGTGAAGCCAAAGAAGAGGCTGAAAAAGCGCACAAGCGCGACCTTGAAATACTGCAAAATGCAAGAAAATCAACATATTAAAACAACAATAAATCATGAACAAAAAATTCATTAGGGAAAGCCGCGACCGCGTTGCGGAAATCAATCTTCGTTTCCAAGAGATTGAAGATTTGATTGTAAAAGAAAAGCGCACAATGAACGATGCGGAAACCGCCGAAATCCAAACCCTCCGCATGGAAAAACAGGTGTTGGATTTGAAAATTGAACGGGCAATGTCAAATCCGACAGAAGCCGTCCAAATCAATGACGAAACCGAACGTTGCCGCATGTTTACGGATGCTATCGACAGGCTTAGGCATAATCAGGGACAGCCCGAGAATGCCCGCGCTTACACCGACGCGACAGCCATTGTCATTCCGAGCCTGCGCGATATTCAGGACAGCGGAACTGTTACCCCGATTGTCCCGCTCACGATTGAGGACGTCGTGCAGCCGCTCGAAAAGGGGCTTATCCTCAATCTCGTCGGTGCAAAAATGAAAACAGGGCTAAACGGCAACTACGTTTACCCGGTTATATCCGCTATTGAGGCGACCCTTGAAAACGAAAATGCGGCTGTTGGCGACACGAATATTGACTTCTCCGAGTTGAAGCCTACCCTGCGACGCATCGCCCTCAAAATCCCCGTCAGCAACACAGCCATTGAACAGACAAAGGATGCGCTTCTTGACATCGTGCGCACCCAAATGATTTTGGGTTTGCAGCGCGTAATCAACAAATGGATGTTTTCGCCTGTCAAAATCAGTACCAAAGCCTCCAACGGTGTTTTTGCAAATCCCGGCTCAAAGATAACGGCGGATGCTTTCACCTTTCAGAATATCATTAAACTGAAAAGCCTTGTCAAAAAAACCGGAGCGGTCGTGGACAATACCGCCGCCTTTGTCTGCTCTGCCACTACTCTGGGTATTCTTGAATCCACCCCGAAGGATGCCGGCAGCGGTCGCTTCATTGCCGAAGACGGGAAAATTAACGGCGTCCCCGTGTTTACCACCGAATATATCGGGGATAATGTACTTGGATTTGGCATATTCAATTACGTTGAAGTTTTGCAATTCGGAAATCTCAGGCTTACGATTGACCAGACAACGCTGGCGGAACAGAACGTTACGAGATTTATCCTTAACGGAGGATTTGACATCCTGACCGTCCGCCCCGGAGCCTTCGGACTTCTTGTGGTTACAGACAGTACTCCCATTATCGGCGTCTCCCCGTCCAACTTGGAAATCCAAGCCCGCGCCGGTGAAACGGCAACCGCACCC
>LBCX01000076.1 GCA_001657575.1 Bacteroidales bacterium Barb4 | reverse complement strand
AGAAGGATACAGCAGTTTATTCAGGCACTTTTTGGCAGGAATGAGAAGAAAGTCCAAATGCTGTTCCAAGAAAGTGGAGATGTTGGAACTGTCTGTGCTATTATTCATGCATTATCGAAATGGCACGCTAAATATCCTTAATTAGCAATGCCCATAATTCAAAGGTGTCAATTTCGTGCGTTTGCCCTGTTAATCATTAATCATTCCCCGTTCATCGTTAATAAACTTCTTACCTTTGCTGCGCTAATTTAAAAGCAGATGATATGAAAAAGGTAGTAAACAGGGCATTATGTATCACCCTGATGGCATGTCTGTCGGTTGCCGTGCAGGCGCAGCTTCATTTCGGAGTGAAGGGCGGGGTGAATGTTTCAACGGTTCACCTCAATTCGGTCAAAGAGAATATAAACGATAAGACGGGCTTCCACATCGGGCCTGTGCTGGAACTGATGGTTCCCGTGGCAGGCATCGGCTTGGAGACCGCTGTATTGTACACGCAGAAGGGAGAGGACTACATTGATGTCCCCGTACACTTCAAGTGGAAGTTCGGTCTGCCGGTTGCCAAGCTGTATGTGACTACCGGTCCCTACGCGAACTTCCTTGTGAGCGACAAGAAAGTATGGGATATACCAAAGAATATAGGGGGGACAGTGGAAGCAAAAGGCTTTGCTGCCGGATGGGACTTCGGTGTGGGGGCGGAAGTGTTCAAGCATCTGCAAGTAGGCTTTAACTACGGACTGGGGCTTACTAATAATTACAGTGCATCGGCGGTTACCTTGCAAGACATCAACGGCAAAAACCGCGGGTGGGCTGTCACAGCCGCCGTCTTGTTTTGACTGCCATGAAAAAGCGACTGCTATTTATCGACCGGGACGGGACGCTGGTGAAAGAGCCTCCCGTCGATTACCAATTAGACAACCCTGAGAAGCTGAAGTTTTACCCCAAGGTGATGCGCAACTTGTATTTCATTCGCAAAAACCTTGACTTCGACTATGTGATGGTCTCCAATCAGGACGGGCTGGGTACCGCCTCCTTCCCCGAACACACCTTCCACCCTTCCCACAACCTCATACTGCGGACATTGGAAGGTGAGGGTATCGTATTCGACGCCGTCTTGATAGACTCTTCCCTGCCGGAAGAAAACTCCCCAAATCGCAAGCCGCGCACCGGTATGCTCCAAAAATACCTGACGGAGGAATACGACTTGGCCAATAGTTTCGTCATAGGCGACCGACTGACAGATATGGAACTTGCCGCCAACCTGAACGCCAAAGGCATCTGGCTGCATGACCCCGTCAAAGGCGTGCAGGAAGAACTGGCAGCTTACCATCGCCCCCTCCTCCCCGTACTCGTCACCGATGATTGGGACAAGATCACCGAATACCTTTACGCTGGTGAACGTACCGCCTTTGTGCAGCGCAAGACGAAGGAAACGGACATCCTCGTCAAGCTCAACATCGACGGCACAGGTCAATCGGACATATCTACCGGTCTCGGCTTTTTCGACCACATGCTGGAACAGATAGGGCGGCATTCGGGCATCGACCTGACCGTCCGCGTAAAAGGCGACCTTCACGTGGACGAGCATCATACGGTAGAGGATACCGCCATTGCCCTCGGCGAAGCCCTGCGCACTGCCTTGGGCAACAAGCGCGGCATCGAACGCTACGGCTATTCCCTGCCAATGGACGACTGCCTCGCCTGTGTCGTCCTTGATTTCGGCGGTCGCCCCTGGCTGGAATGGCAAGCCGTCTTCTCCCGTGAACGCATCGGCGACGTTCCCACTGAAATGTTCTTTCACTTCTTCAAAAGCCTGAGCGACGCTGCCCTGATGAACTTGCACGTCCGGGCGGAAGGCGGCAACGAACATCACAAGATAGAAGGCATCTTCAAAGCCCTCGCGCGTGCCCTCCGCATGGCTGTCCGCCGCGACATATACCGCTACGAACTGCCCACTACCAAGGGAACATTATAGCCGATTGCGCACAATGAAAGGATATATCTTCTTACTTTATATATTGTTGGTAATGCTCCCCTCCTGCGATGATGCCAAAAAGGACGAGTTGGAGGGGAAGTGGCAGCTGATTGAAGTAACTGCCGCCAACGGCACAGTCTATCCTGTGGATACCGTATGGTATAACTTTCAAAACACCCTGTTCATGTACCAGCTGTACGAAACTGACACTTCAACCTACCGCCGTTGCTATGGCTTCAAAGCCCGGGACAGCGAAAACCGTCTCCTCCTCGAACTCAACTCATACCCCGTCGAACCCTATTACATAGAAGATTTTCTCCCTTACACGGATTGGACATCTGCCCGACGCATCTTTACCATAGGATTGTGCACCCGCAAAGAACTGATACTGGACAGCGAAGGAAAGCAATACCGCTTCCGTAAATACTGAATGCCTGCAACCTTATTTGTATAAACATGAAATGAATAGAACATGAAAAAGATCAGCTTTACATTAATGGTTTTGAGTGCCATAATGACCTCCCTGATTGCCTGTACAGGAAAGACAGCACCGGTTGCTGCAGAAGAAGGCTGTTGCGGCAAGGGCGGTAGTGAATGTTGCAAGAGCATCGCCGCGTATGCCAAGAAGTACACGAATGCCGACTTCTACACGGACGGCAAGTTTAACGAAGAGGTTGCCAAGCAGGCAATGAAAGATATGTTTGCCTGCTACGATGTACCCTTTACCCCGCTGATGGAAAAGGATATGTGGGTGGTGGACTTCGGTCTCGGCGACTTTGAGCATGTCGGTATGGGCGGCATCTTCTGGGTGAACGATGCGGAACACGGCTATTTTGCCCACGCTATTTACCTGCTCCCCGACCAGATGATTCCCGAACATGCCCATGTAAAGACAACCTTCCCTCCCAAGTTTGAATCATGGATGGTAACCAAAGGCTGGGCGTACAACTTCTCCGAAATAGGTGATCCCACACCGGATGCTCCCGCCATACCCGAAGCACACGGTGATGTGAAAAGCAAGGCTTTCGTAGTCCAACATGTCGGCGAAGTCATCCACCTCAAGAAAGCCGAATCTTTCCACTTCCTCATGGCTGGTCCCGAAGGTGCTATTATGGATGAATGGGCATCTTACCACGATGGTGCCGGTCTGCGCTTCACCAACCCGAAGGCAAAACTCTAGCCCATCCCTTGCTATGGAAAATACAGAAGAAGAACTTCAACGACAGGAAGCAAGGGAGCGGGAGAAAGAAGTCCGCGACAGAGAAAGACAATGGGATGAATCTTTATCCAAGTTCTTTTTGGATATGGCAAAAGTCGTAGCCTCCGTATTGGTTATCGGGAATATCGTCTCCCTTGATTTCATAAGCCCTGTTAAATGGAAACCAATATATATAACTTCAATAGGAATCGTAGCAACCATTTTACTTATTGCTACGGCTAAAAGAATTGTAAAATAATAAATACTCTAAAATAAATAATCATGCAAGATGCTATGTTATTCACATACACAGCCATTGCGATTGTAACGCTTGCTTTCTACCTCTACACTTTTACCCCGCCGGGTAAAAGGTTCATAGGTAAGAAAGACTAAGGCAATAACCGTTTGTCTTACGGTCGTTATGACTGCCTCATACCGTAAACACACCGCAAATCTAATATGCAATGAAAAACATGTTATTAACCGCCTTCGTATTGCTCTCCTTGTCAGCATCGGGGCAAACGGCAACGCCGGACAGGCTTGCTGCCGTACAGTCCGAGCTGGAATGGCTCAATATGGATGCTATCCGTCTGGCTTTCGCCGATATGAAGGGAATGAAAGGCTTTGATGCCGTCGCCCTTCAACCGGCTATGGATGAATTGGAGCAGTTGGCAAAGGAAGGCTTCGCCGACATTGACAAAGGCGGTGCCACCCTCGCCGCCGCCGAAAGGGCTTTAGCCCTCAAACAGACGATATTGTTGTCTAATCCTCTGCTTAACGGGGATAAAATTGTTGCCACCCGCTTCATGCTGGGAGATAATGCCCGTCGGGCAATGGCTCCCGAATTAGGTACGCAAGCGAACAACTGGAGTAATCAGGAGTCTGCCCGCCGCCGCGGCTTTGACGCCGAGATTGTCGAACTGAGCAACCTGCGCGGCAAGACAAGCCTGCGCACAGTCTTCAAACCCGCCGACTCCGCCTCCATCGCCGACTTGAAGCTGCATTGGGATGGCAACCGCGTCATGTTCACCTCCCTCATGCCGGACAACCGCTGGAACCTCTTTGAAGCCTCGTTGGACGGTAGCGGAGCGAAGCCCTTGATGGAGATGCTGGAACCCGACCTTGAGTTTTACGATGGCACATGGCTGCCCGACGGTCGGCTGATAGCTGTTTCCAACATTGGCTATCAGGGTGTCCCTTGTGTCAGCGGCGATGACCCTGTAGGAAATATGGTACTCTATAATCCGGCGGACAAGAACATGCGCCGCCTGACCTTCGACCAAGATGCCAACTGGAATCCGGTCGTTATGCATAACGGTCGTGTCATGTACACCCGCTGGGAATATACCGACCTGACCCACTACTACTCCCGCATCGTCATGCACACCAACCCCGACGGCACGGAAAACAAAGCCCTCTTCGGCAGCGGCTCCATGTTCCCCAACAGTACCTTTGACGTGCAGCCCCTGCCCGGTCATTCGTCCGCCTTTGCTGGCATCATTTCCGGACATCACGGCATCGCCCGCTCCGGTCGCCTGCTACTCTTCGACCCGATGAAAGCCCGCAAAGGCATCGCCGGTGTCATGCAGGAGATACCCTACCGCAACCGTCCCGTCGAAGACCTCATCAAGGACGAGCTGGTGAATGGTGTATGGCCTCAGTTTATTAAACCCTCCCCGTTAAGCGACAAATATTTCCTCGTATCGGCAAAGTTGAGTGAGGATGACCTCTGGGGCATCTATCTGGTGGACGTGTATGACAACGTCACCTGCCTGCAAAAGGCTGAGGGCGAAGGCTACATCAGTCCCCTTGTCGTGCGCAAGACGACAACCCCTCCCGCCATTCCCGACCGTGTCAAGCTGAATGAAAAAGAGGCAACCGTATTTATCCAAGATATATATGAAGGCGAAGGCTTGCGCGGTGTCCCCCGCGGCACGGTCAAATCCCTCCGCCTCCATGCCTACGAATATGCTTATGTAAAGACCGTGTCCGACCACAATTGGCAGGGCATACAGTCCGGCTGGGACATCAAGCGCATACTTGGCACCGTCCCCGTTGAGAACGACGGCTCTGTCATGTTCAAGATACCCGCCAATACGCCCGTCTCCATACAACCATTGGACGATGACGGTGCCGCCGTGCAATGGATGCGCAGCTGGTTCACGGGACAGCCCGGCGAGATTGTCTCTTGCGTAGGCTGCCATGAAGACCAGAACCGCCTGCCCATCCCCAAGCGTGTCACCGCCTCCCAGAAACCGCCCTTGAAGCTGACCCTGCCCGAAGGCGGTATCCGCTCATTCACGTTTGATTTGGAAATGCAACCCGTCCTCAACAGGGCTTGCATCGCCTGTCATAACGGGGAAGGTCGCGCTTTCGACCTCCGCGGCGGTCAGAAAGACAAGCGCGGCTACGGAACGTCCTACCTCAACATCCATCCCTACATCCACCGCCAAGGTCCCGAAGCCGATATGCTCGTGCTGCAACCTTACGAGTACCACGCCAACACCAGCGAGCTGGTGCGTATCCTCAAAAAAGGTCATTACAACGTTCAACTGACCGGCAAGGAGTGGAAAACGCTCTACAATTGGATAGACTATAACGCCCCCGACAAGGGCTTCTTCCAAGCGGACACCATCACCTCTTTCCCCTATAAAGGTTACTCCCAAATTGACCGCCGCATCGAACTGACCAACAAGTATGGCAACGGCATGGGTGTTGATTGGAAGCAGGAGATTACCGACTACGCCGCCTACCTCAAAGCGCAAGGCAACATCACCCCCGTCCGTCCCGAACCCTTGCCACCCGTTACGCCCAAAGAGATAAAGGCGAAGGGCTGGCCGTTTAATGTAGTCGCCGCAGGAAAGGACAGCCGCAAGGAAGTGGAACTCGCCCCCGGCGTCAAACTGACCTTTGTCCGCATCCCCGCCGGCGAATTTGTCATGGGCAGTTACAAGGGTGAAGCCGATGCCCGCCCGACTTCCAAAGTGAAAATCAACAAGCCCTTCTGGATGGCAGAAGTAGAGGTGACCAATGAACAGTACGCTGCCCTCTGCCCCGACCACGACAGCCGCTATGTCGATCAACTCTGGAAAGACCATACCCGTCCTGGCTACGTCGCCAACGCTCCCTTTCAGCCCGTCATTCGCGTCAGCTATGAAGATGCCCAGACCTACTGCCGACTGTTGAGCGAAAAGACCGGACGCCGCATCACCCTCCCCACCGAAGCTCAATGGGAATGGGCATGTCGCGCAGGCAGTGACACGGACTTTTGGTTCGGCAACCTGAACGCCGACTTCGGCAGCAAGGAAAACCTCGCCGATGCCTCAACCACTGACTTCGCCGTTAGCGGCATCGACCCCCAGCCCATGAAAAAGGAAAGCTCGTGGTATCCCTATTACAGTTATCTCCCGAAGTCCGCCGACGTGAACGACGGTAACATGATACAGACCGACTCCAAGTCCTACGAAGCCAACCCCTTCGGACTGTACGGTATGCACGGCAATATCGCCGAATGGACACGCTCCGACTATCGCCCCTACCCCTATACGGAAAAGGCTTCCGCCCCTGCCGCATACAAGGTTGTCCGCGGCGGCTCCTGCTTCGAGCGTCCCAAGTTCTCAACCGCCTACGCCCGCAAAGCCTACTACCCCTGGCAACGTGCATTCAACGTAGGCTTCCGGCTGATAATAGAAGAATAAGGTATCCCGCAAAGCGAAATGTGAGTGAAGGACAGTGCCGCCGGCGATTTAATATGCTCTCATCCGAACTGACATCCCCCCGAATATGGCTGGAAAAGATTGCGGAGTCGTTTGATGCCCCGATTGAAGCCAACAGGGTAAACGTAAATCCCGCCCAAGGGAAAGGGTATATTGAATGGCACACGATAGAAACCGGTTTCGACTTGATGCTGACCGATATAGTGCCTTGTGAGGACTTCTCCTTTTACCGGGAGAAGTCCGATTACAAAGGCATTATGATTAAATACCTCATTGAAACTCCTGCCGTATGCTCCTTTGTTGATACGGACGATGAAAAGCACCGAATTACGGAAGAAGGGATTGTCGTTTCAACCTCCGGCTATCCTGAAACGACCCTTACAAAAGCAGACTGCCGCTATAAAATAGCCGTCTTTCTACTCTCGTTCGACCTGATAAGGAAATACCATGACGACCGTTCTTTCCTCTTGAATACCGCCGTAACGGAGCATCCCCTCTTTGCGTTTGAAAAGGCAAGCCCGATGATTCAACGCTTGTCCCTGAACCTGTTCCTGACGAATGAGTCCGACCTGCCCTACAAGCCGTTTTATATCCGTGCGGCTGCCATCGAACTGCTTGTTAAGATAGGTGGTCTGTTTGATTACCGGAAGCCCGTCCCGTTCAAGGCGGCTGTCAAGAGCAGGGAAGACATAAACCTTTTGTTCCGCGTCAGAAAGAGGCTTACCGGACACTTTGAAAACGACCGCCCGACCGTACAATCCTTGTCCGGTGAATTTGGCATAAGCCCGACGAAGCTGAAAATGGATTTCAGGCTCTTGTTCGGAAAGCCGATATTCTGTTATTTTCAGGAAGAACGAATGGAGTTTGCAAAGAAACTGATGGAAACCGCACAATATTCCGTTTCCGATGTCGGCTATAAAGTCGGGTACAGCAATCTGAGCAAGTTCACCGCCGCTTATAAAAAGCAATTCGGGTTTAATCCGAAAGAAACCCCTGCGCTAAGGGAAAGCATGTCCGAAAGGGACAAAAGATAGCTTATACGGGCTAAACCCGCCTGCGGCATCCTCCTTTCTTTGCGCCGCAATAATCAATTAAAAAGCAAAGACGAAATGAAAGCATCCAAAGGGAAATCTCCCAAACGCTCCGTTGTTTCAATCACACTGTTTATCACGTTCATACTGCTGCCCCTTACCGGAAAAATGATACAGCTCGTGGAGCGAGGCTCCGACTGGGAGCACGTCTGGGTGGCAACTCACATGCTTATCGGCTTTGTGTTTACCGGATTCGGCATTTTCCACATTATATATAATTGGTCAGCCCTGAAGCATTACATGAAAGGGAAACCGAAAAGCGAATAAGGGAGAATTATACCGGCTATCTTACAATCACCTTTACTGCGGCTTCACCTTCAACGGCAACTACTGCTATGCCGGCAGAGACGGAAACAGCCGTTTCGCCGGATAGCAGTATTTCATCGGCAACCGTCCGTCCCAAGAGGTTGGATACAACCACCCTCTTGCCGGACGCGCCTTTTACAGTAATCCGCCCCGTTTCGCCGATGACGGATACCTTACCCGTTCCGACGGTTTCATTGGCTACCTTTTTTTCCGTCAGGGTAAACTCCGTATTTGTCGCTTCCTCATCCAGGATGTTGCCGTTCAACATTGATGTGCCGTCAAAATACAGTACCGACCGTATATCGTTATATTTTGCATAGTAACGGGAATTGCCCAAATCCACAGGCGTCACCCACCGCCCAAGGGCTAGCACCTCTTCCTTGCGGGTGTACAGTTTGGGAATCCATGAAGCACCGGACTTCTCAGCCGTTACAAGATATTTCCCGTTCGTTATTACGCCGTTGTCGTAAATATCGACCACGTTTTTCTCTTCATCCAGCTCAATCCATTCACCGGATACGTAATTCACTTCAAACAACTGATAGAAGCCGTTTCCGTTCCAATCCCTCCGTGTTTCTTTCAAAAAGAACTCGGAGGCTTTTGCCGGATTGTTTTGCAGAAAGTATCTTTTGACGATTACGTCCGGATCATACGAAATATACAGCTTCTCGCCCTTTGCGCCGGCTAAATCGGTTGTCTGCAAACGGTAGGCGGTTCGTTCCAGCGGCATCAGGCTCAAATCAAAGGCAGCTGTGTAACCATACCTTTCGCTCCATATCGGTTCCGCCGTAAAAGCCGTCTGACTGTTTCCCCGGTTAATCCACAGTGTGCGATCCGCCTTCGCATCCAAAGTTCCGCCCCCTTGTGAATATCCGAAGGCGAAACTTTTCACATCCAGACCGGACGACCCTGCATCAACGTGTTTATAACCTATATACTTGTCGCTTTTGAAAGTGGCAGACAAAGGGATGTATCTCAAAGTGTCGCCGCCCAGGAAGAAGAACGTATTGCCGGAGCTTTTGTAAGTACGGGCGTTCTCAGCAAGGTAAGTCATGCCGTATTTGCCATATTCACGGTTCACTATTTTAGTCAGTGTTTCGTAATTAGCAGTGGTTTCAATGATCCATTGGGCAGACGGGTCTTGCTGTAAATAATCAAGACTGTAGCCGGAAAATTCAAATGTGCCGCTTGAGGCATACCTCAGATATTTATTGATGCGGTCGTAAGCATTGCCCCAAATGTTATTATTTGCATTGGTTCCGGTCACCTGCAACAAATAAAGCCCGTCCGGAACAACCGTTCTTTCATATAATGCGTCCCTCTTCTCCATATAAACAGGGAAATCATCCTGTTTTTCATCAAGTGTGAACATATAGGCTCCGCCTGCTTTTTTATATGCCAAATAGTTGACACCGTCAAAAGCATGAAAAACAGAGGATGAGTTGATTGCCGCTTCCTTATTCCATGAATTATTGGTCGGCTTGAAAATATAGGCTTTAGATTGGACATACAATTGATTGGTACCGCCATCGTAGAGAATCCTGAATAAATAGGAGTCCAACAAACGTGCCCGATCGGCGTTATACCACTTATTGGTTATGCCAAAACGGACGGACGCATCTGTCAGGAAAGTGTCCGCTACGATATACCCTTCCTTCTCCCTGCTGTATAAGGCAACCCACGAACGATCGTTTTTATAGGCGTCCGCCGGATTGACGGTGAGGTCGGTGGCAAAGGAAGCCGGAGTTTCGACAAGTTCAACGCCTTGGGCTTGCAACGAAGTGTGGAACGGATGTTCCGGAATGTTTACATTGAAGTTCAAATGGAAATAGCTGTTTTTTGTAGCCAAAAAACGGTCTGTTTCCGCATCATACAGCCCGTTTTTCAGGAGGGAAGTATTCAATTCGTTCGCCGAAAGAGCCAAAGGCAGCGGGTTGTACGGAGTGATGACAAGCACATCGGGCGCGGCTTCGGCAGCAGACAGGTTTGCATAAATGCGCGGAATAACACGCCCTTCGTAAGCCGCCAAGGCTATCACCTCGTCTGTTTTCCCGTCGTCCAGGTAATGATAGAAAACATTATCGCCGGGGTAGTAGGATTTTGAAGAGGGAAACCATTGAGTAATATCCTTCCCGAACAGATTGGCTTTCGCAGAGGGGGTGAAACTTTCCCTCACAGCCTCTGAACGGACGACACCCAAAGGGGCATTGAGTGAAACGCTTTCAAATTGATACGTCCGTCCCGCATAGCTGGTATTTTGGTTCGGATTGGAAATTTTCCACAACGCCTGTTGTGTGTCCGTATAGTTGTCAGGCCAGCCGGATGTCAGCATCAAATACCCGTTTTTCTCAACGATATTGAAAAGGCTGTCGCTTCCTTTTAGTTTTGCCGCCAGAAAATAATTCCTGCTGCTGCTGAAACCCTCTCCCCCGTAAACGGGACTGCCGCCGCCGGTGCCATCTTCGTATAAGCTCCCCTGTTGTGCAGAAATTTCAAAGCAGGCAGTCAGTAACAAGCCAACCGACAAGATGAACGATTTCTTATTCATACCTAAAACCATTGTTATTATTTACAGAGCGACGCAACCGGACAGCCCGCCGCAATACAGCCCGCCAAAAATAAGCATAACATCCACATAAGCCCTTAAATCCCGTAGGGAATTAATATAACGTGAGTCCGTATAATAAACAGTCGTAACTATAAGGATATTACACACATTCCGAAAGGACATCTATAAGCTATAATTCCCATTCCTTATATCAAGTTTACGTTAATTACCACAAATGTGGTATGTAAGCCTTTATGCCCGTAACATAACTTTGCAAATCTTAATTCCTCTGCGGTAACGCATCCTTTTAGACCCCTTTCCTTATCCTGTTTTCACCATAGTTCCGCAAGAACTATGGTGCCCGATTATCCCCTAATGCTACGCAGATGCCCCGAAGGGGCAAGAGATTTCAGCCCCACATGCAACGCAGCGGAATGTGGGGTTAATAAAGGGAACACCGTCAGGAAAGTCCTGAAAGGACGACCGAATGTATATGCCTTGTAAACCATTGTTTGCCGTTTGTATCGTTCTTTCAGAACTTTATTGATATGCCCTTGCCTTAAGCTCCGCTCCATGTGGGGCTGAAATCTCTTGCCCCTTCGGGGCATCTGCGTAACATACCCC
>LBCX01000008.1 GCA_001657575.1 Bacteroidales bacterium Barb4 | reverse complement strand
AAGTGTGGGAAAGTCTGAAAACTGAGTTTTCAAGGTGTCCCAAGTATGGGAAAGTCTGAAAACTTAGTTTTCAAGGTGTCCCAAGTGTGGGACAGTCTGAAAACTTAGTTTTCAAGATGTCCCAAATATGGGACAGTCTAAATCCTTCTGCGAGACATTAATTATAAACAATTTATATCACATACTTATGCTATCCATATCAGAACTAAGTGTATCATTCGGAGGTGTGAAGGCTCTTAACCTCAGCAAGTTTGAATTGAACGATAAGGAACTTCGCGTTATCATGTGAAAAATCAGTATTTTTGCAGATAATAAAAAGTCCAAAAATGATGACGAAAGAGTACATTACAGAACTGAAACACAGAGGGAACGGAAATATAGCCAACCTCGTAGCTGCTCAACGAGACGTGGGCAGTATCAATTTTATTCTTGAAAACTTGGGGCAACTGCCCAATGATTTTCACGCAGATTTTCTGTATAATCTTCTTAATCACCAACATTCACAAGTTCGCTTAAATGCGGTTAAAAATATTGGCAAACTGAACAGAAAATCGGACACGAACAGTTTAGTTATTCTTTATCAAAAAGAAACTGATACAAGCGTTAAGCGCGAAATTGTATCTTCGATTGGAAGACAAAGAAAACCAACAAATAAATCACTTCTTTTTGATTTTTTGGAAGATGAAGACCCAAAAATCGTGTGCCAAGCAATACGCGGGTTGCTTGTTTTCGAGAACGACAAAGATGTAGAAGAACATTTGAAACCGCTTGTAAATCACCCCAACGAAATGGTTAGAACAGTGATTTACAAAGAATATTTTGCAAAAGAACAAACAAAAAAAGACACTTTACCACACGCAGAAACTTATGATTTTCTGAAAAATGTGGTTGTAAATGCCGATGTTTTAGAAGTGTTAAAGTCTGTTCCCGATGATAGTGTCCATTTAACTTTTACTTCGCCTCCTTATTATAATGCCCGCGATTACTCAATTTATCCGAGTTATCAGGCTTATTTGGAATTTTTAGAAAAAGTTTTCAAGGAAACTCACAGAATCACAAAAGAAGGCAGGTTTTTGATTGTCAATACTTCACCGATAATTATTCCGCGCGTAAGCCGCTCTCATTCAAGTAAAAGGT
Organism: Bacteroidales bacterium Barb4; assembly: GCA_001657575.1. Classification (GTDB taxonomy): domain Bacteria; phylum Bacteroidota; class Bacteroidia; order Bacteroidales; family Tannerellaceae; genus Barb7. The sequence continues at coordinate 29,597 of LBCX01000008.1, read as the reverse complement.
ATCCTATCCCATTTGATTTACACCCATATTTAGTGAAAAATGGGTGGGAATTTATTGATGATATTGTTTGGTTAAAACCCGAATACAGCGTGAAAAATCGTGTCGGTGGTTTCCATCAACACCGCAAGCCGTTGGGTTACAAACCCAATTCCATAACCGAATATTTAATGGTTTATCGCAAATCGACTGAAAAGTTATTAGATTGGAATATTCGCAGTTACGATTATAAAACAGTTGAAGAGAGTAAAGTTGCTGACGGCTATGAAACTACCAATGTTTGGAAAATTGACCCTTGTTTTGATAAAGTACATTCGGCAATTTTCCCTGTCGAACTTTGCAAACGTGTAATTCAATATTATTCATACAAAGGCGATTTAGTCTTTGACCCATTCGGCGGAAGTGGTACGGTTGGAAGAACAGCAAAATCATTAGATAGATTATTTTTCTTAACCGAACAAGAACCTAAATATTTTGAATATATGCAATCTAAAACAAAATCGAAAAATATATTTAATGAACGTAAAACTCAATTTTTAACATTAGAACTATTTAAAAACTCAATAAAATGACACTCACAGACCAAGTAACAAAGAATATTGTTTGTAAATTGCTGAAAAGCGAAGATTACAGAATAGAGATTGTAACACTTATCAATGCCGAGTTCTTGCAGTTTGCGATAGACTTTTTCAAAAAGATAATTGATGCTAAACTTCAAAGCAAAGACATAACTATTGATTGGTACAAAAAAGCATTTCTGAATCCTAAATTGTCAGCAAAAGAAATTGCTATCAACAGCGGATTAAATAAAAAGACAATTCACAATATGTTTAACTCCTCAACAAAAGAAATAATTATAGATGCAAGCAATGAGCATTATGATTTGCTGTATAAAAGTATTCAAAATCTCGTTGATACAGAAGATGAACTTGAACTGACTTTGACTATCAAGTTTAAAGGCGTTTCTGTAGATTTGAATGTAAGTGAGAGTTTAATTGTAATAAACACTTTAGCCGTAAAAAGGGCTGAATTACGTGGAGGACTTTGGTCAACTGCAGGAAAAAAAGTCGAAAAACCTTTAATGAAAAGCCTTTGTAAATTATATCAAGTGCCTGAAAATAATTACGATGCTTCACATTTTGTAAAAAACAAAAGAAAAAAAGTTGATAGAGAAATTGATTTTTATTTACTCAACAACGACAAACAATATCTCTGCGAAGTAAAATTGATGGGCAAAGGAAATCCTGAAAGTGCCGATGCTATTATTGCCCGTGGTACAAACGTATTTATCGCTGATACTCTTTCGCAACAAAACAAAAATCAATGCGACCAATTAGGCATAAATTGGATTGCATTGCGAGGTGAAAATGGATATAAAAAGTTTGGGGAAATTCTGCATAAATTAAATATTCCGTATGTAAATTATTATGGCAATTTGGATAATGATTTGCCTGAAATTTTAGATGAATTGTTTTTGACAAAAGAATAAATATTATATAGAATAAAGTTTTATGTATCATATTTTTTAATTAAAAATCATTTTATGCTATCCATATCAGAACTAAGTGTATCATTCGGAGGTGTGAAGGCTCTTAACCTCAGCAAGTTTGAATTGAACGACAAGGAACTTCGCGTTATCATAGGGCCCAACGGTGCAGGCAAATCGACCTTTATGGATGTGCTCTGCGGTAAAACCGCTCCTTCAAGCGGCACAGCCTATTTTAATGGCGAAGACCTGATTGGCAAAAGCGAAGTGGAAATAGCCCGCATGGGTGTCGGGCGAAAATTTCAGAAGCCGTCCGTATTTGAAGGGCTTACCGTGTTCGACAACCTGCTGCTGGGACTGAAAGCCAAAAAAGGCTTCCTGTCCTCCATGTTTTTCAAGCTGGCTGACGAAGAATCGCAGCGGATACGGGAGGTGGCGAAGCGGGTCAATCTGGAAAACGAACTCTATTCCATTGCCGGTTCGCTCTCGCACGGGCAGAAGCAATGGCTCGAAATAGCTATCGTATTGCTGCAGGATTCCGACCTGATGCTGATTGACGAGCCGGCAGCCGGCATGTCCGATGCCGAAACGGAACGAACCGGCGCATTGCTTTGCGAACTGTCAAAGGAAAACGGCGTAATCGTCATCGAGCACGATATGCACTTTGTGGAACAAATAGCCCGTGAAAAAGTAACGGTGCTCGTGCGTGGCGAAATCCTGACCGAAGGCTCTTTTGATGAAGTGAAAAATAATCAGGACGTGATAGACTGCTATCTCGGCACGCCCAACTCGGCGCAAACACGGAAATAAGCAAGAATTATAAACGGATGTTATGCAGAAGTCCCGAAAGGACGGAGAATTTCAGCCCCGACAATTCATTACAAGGAACTCTGAAAGGACAATTCGGTTGTAGCGTTATAGGTTCTCTTATTTATTGTTCTTTCAGAGCCTTGTTTTGTATTGTTTCCAAAACCTCGTATTCTATCTACCTTATTTCATGCGGGGCTGAAATCTCCTGCTCCTTCGGGACATCTGCGTAGCATTTTTATGAAAAAAGCAGTAACATGAATATCCTCGAAACAAGAAATATCCAAGTCGCTTACGGGCAAACCCAAATCCTTTGGGGAATGGACATGCAGGCGAAACGCGGGAAAGTGACCACCATCATGGGGCGCAACGGCGTGGGGAAAACAACTTTCCTGCGCACCATCATGGGATTGCTGCGCACCAAAGACCCCATTCTGTTCAACGGCGAAGAAATACAGAAGCGTTCCACCTACAAGCGGGCGAAAAAAGGCATCGGCTACGTGCCGCAAGGGCGTGAGATTATCTCGAAACTGACCGTGTATGAAAACATTTTAATCGGCACCGAGTCGCGAAGCGATTCCGTCCGGTCATTTGATGAAGATGAAATCTACGGAATGTTTCCCATACTGAAAGATTTCCGCAACCGCTTGGGAGGCAATCTCAGCGGCGGTCAGCAGCAGCAGCTTGCCATTGCACGCGCCTTGGTGGGCAAGCCCGACCTGCTCATTCTTGACGAGCCGACCGAAGGCATTCAGCCGTCCATTACCCTGGAAATAGCCGGCGTGCTGAACCAACTGGTCGAACACGGAATGAGCATCCTGCTGGTGGAACAGAAGCTGGATTTTGCCCGCCTGCTGTCCGATTATTATTACATCATGGACAGGGGAAAAGTAGTTCGCCATGCCGATAAGGACACTATTGACTTTGATGAACTGAAAACGTATTTATCCGTATAAAATATGAGACTGACACCAAGAGATGTAGAAAAACTCATGCTTCACACGGCATGTACAGTCGCGCAAAAACGATATGCGCGCGGACTGAAATTGAATTATCCCGAAGCCGTCGCGCTTATTTCGGGGCAGTTGCTGGAGCTTATACGCGACGGGCACACCTTAGCCGAACTGACAAAACTCGGCACGGAGATGCTCGGCACAGACGATGTGATGACCGGTGTTGCCGAACTTATCGACCAAGTGCAGGTGGAAGGCACATTAATAGACGGTACAAAGCTGGTATCGGTGCACAAGCCGATATGCAAAACCGGACTGGACGGCGCGCTTGCACTCTACGGTTCGGGATTGACGAAATCGGGAAACCGCATTGAAACCGACAACAGCATGAACGTACTGCCCGGCGAAATTGAAACGCTTGAAACGCCGATAGCCTGCAACGTCAATCGCAAAACGATTACAATAGCGGTAACCAACACCGGCACGCGCCCCGTGCAGGTAGGCTCGCACTGCTGCTTCGAGGAAACCAACCAAGCCCTCTCGTTTGACCGACGGGCTACGCTGGGCTTCCGATTGAATATCCCTTCGGGAACTGCTGTTCGCTTTGAAGCCGGAGAATCCAAAACAGTGGAACTCGTAGAAATTGCCGGAGAAAAACTGATATTCGGAGGCAACGGAAATGCGGAAAAAATGAAATAACTATATACTAGCCCTAACAGGGTTTGGAACCCTGTTAGGGCTTCGGAGAATAATAGAAACTAATACTTTGCGAAACACCACCTACTTTTTATCGCGCACTTAGTTTTATTTCATTCAATAAAAAACAATTTTATGATGAATTATTATCCGATCAAAAACACGGTTGCACTGCGAGGATGTTATTCCCCGCGGCTGAAAATGTTTATGATGTGCTTTCTGCTGATAAGCACATCTTTTGGGTCTGCGCATGTCAGCGGGCAAACGGAGACGGTTAAAGGCATTGTTTTGGACGCGGGGGACAAGAGTCCGATTATCGGGGCGGCTATTCTGGTAAAGGGAACATCCATTGGTACGACTACCGATATTGACGGCAACTTTACGATTGCCAACGTGCCTTCTTCGGCAAAGGTGTTGCAGGTATCCTACATTGGGATGAAAGAGCAGGAGGTTGACGTGGCACCTGTCTTAAATATTATTCTTCAACCGGACTTGTTGCAGATTGATGAGGTCATTGTGGTAGCCTACGGTACCTCAAAGAAAAGTTCTTTCACAGGAGCGGCAAGCCTTGTGAAAGCCGAGAAACTGGGAGAACGTCCGGTAACGAATGTGACCAATGCCTTGGTTGGTGCCGTTGCCGGGGTACAGGTAAGTACGGCAAACGGTCAGCCGGGTTCAGAGCCAAGCATCTATATCCGCGGTATCGGTTCCTACGGCGCAAGCAATTCCCCGCTGATTATATTGAACGGTATGCCTTATGAGAATACCATCAGCAGTATTAACCCGAATGATATTGAGAGCCTGACGGTGTTGAAAGATGCCTCTTCATCCGCTTTATACGGTTCCCGCGCGGCAAACGGCGTGGTGATGATTACCACAAAAACAGGGACGAAAGAGAAAGTGTCGGTAAACGTGAAGTTCAACCAGGGTGTCACCGCCAAGCAGACCAGTGATTATAGGAAAGCAGGTCTGAATGACTATGTAAGCCTCTATTGGGAAAATCTCCGGAACAGATATGTAAGCGACGGAAAGAGTGCCGCCGAAGCCGGACAATTGGCAGCAGCCGGTTTGTTTACTGATTTGCCGAACCCCTTTAATGTTCCGAATAACCAGGTGGTGGACAATAACGGACAGGTAAATCCCAACGCCAAACATCTTTGGGCGGATGATGTCGATTGGATGAATGCCATTCAGCAGCTGGGCAACCGCACGGATGCTGCCGTTTCGGTCAGTGGAGCCTCCGACAAGACGGACTATTATGCTTCTGCCGGCTTTACGAATGAAGAGGGGTATGTGATCGGTTCAAAGTTCAAGCGTTATACCATCAACGGGAATGTAAACTCCCAAGTAAAGAACTGGTTAAAGATAGGATTCAATACTTCCGCCAACCTGAGTGCTACGGACGGAAACCAGAACGAAGCCATAGGCAATAATACCAACCCTTTCCGCTTTGTCCGTTACATAGGGCCTGTCCATCCGATTCATCTCCATAACTTGGAAACCGGCGAGTACCTAAGGGATGAGTCGGGTAATTTAATCTATGACTTCGGTACGGGTTATTCGATAAACGGTGTGACTATACCCATCCGTAATTATGTTTCAGGAAATAATCCCGCTATAGAATTGCAAAATAACTACGACGGCAACAAACGCAATACCATCAATGCAAAGGTCTATACCGAGATTAAACTCCCGGAAGGTTTCAAACTAAGCCTCAATGGCAGCGTGGGAGCCAATTCCTATCTGGCCTCTGCGGCAGACATCGTTTATCCCGACAAAGGGATCAGCGGCAGCATGACAAAGACAAACACTTTCACTACCACCTGGACGTTTAACGAATTGCTGTCGTACACGAAAGATATTGACAAGCATCATATAGACGTGCTTGCCGGTCACGAAAGCTACGACTACGAATACAACTACCTGTCAAGCTCAATGAAAGACCAGAAGTTTGACGGCAACTTTGAATTTGGCAACTATTCCAATCTGAACACAACGCCCGATTCATATACGAACAAGTATGCAACGGAAGGCTTCCTTTCTCGTTTCAACTACGATTACGACAGTCAGTATTTCCTCTCCGGTTCGTTTCGCCGCGACGGTTCCTCCCGATTCTATACAGACTCGCGGTGGGGTAACTTCTGGTCGGTCGGCGGCGGCTGGCGAATAGACAAAGAGGAATTCATGGCAGGCATTGACTTTATTGACATCCTTAAATTGAGAGCCTCTTACGGAGAAGTAGGCAACGACAACGTAGGCAGTTACTATCCGTGGAGAGGCACGTATAAAGTAGCGCAAAATGCGGGTGAAGCCGGATATATTCAAAACATCCTCGAAAATAAGACATTGAAATGGGAAGTTTCACATAACAGCGATGCCGCCCTCGAATTTAGCCTGTTGAATGGCAAGTATAGCGGCTCGGTAGAATATTTCAACCGCCTGTCCGGCAATTTATTGTTTGCCGTACCTCTATCTCCGTCCACAGGGGTTAATTCGCAGGATATGAACGCCGGTACGATGTACAACCGCGGCATTGAAGTGGAGCTGTCCGCTAAACTCCTTCAGAAGAAAGACTTCTCATGGTCGGCAAGCCTAAACGCCACCTATCTGAAGAACCGTATCACAGCCCTTCCGGTCGATCCGTTTATCAGCGATGTGCATAAGATAGAAGAAGGTCATTCCCGTTACGAATACTGGCTTCGCCAATGGAAAGGGGTTGACCCTGCCACAGGCAGCAGCTTGTATGTTCCCTTGGAAGAGATTTTGGGGAGTTCCACATCCCTGGTTACGGTAAATGGCGAAACCTACACCACCAGTGCTACGGAAGCCCTGTACGATTACTCCGGCACGGCTACACCGAAAGTATCGGGCGGCTTGTCCACTAATTTCACTTACGGGCATTTCAATCTGGGGTTAGTCTTCTACTACCAGCTGGGCGGCAAGATGTATGATATTGCTTATTCCTACCTGATGAGCCCCGGTGTATCCACTATAGCTTCCCTCTACCCTTCCGCGCTCCATGCGGATATGCTGAACCGCTGGCAGAAGCCGGGCGATATAACGAGTGTTCCCCGTATCTCAACCGTCGAATCCGCTGACCTGACGGCCACCACTTCCACCCGCTGGCTGATCAGTTCGGACATGCTGGAACTCTCAAGCATCAATCTGGGGTATGATTTCCCCAAACAATGGATTCATACGCTTGACATATCCGGCCTCCGGTTGTACGGCTCCGCCGACAATGTATTCCAAATCACCAAAAGGCAGGGTACCTACCCCCGCCGGAATATATTCTCCGGTTACAGCGACAATGGAGATGTCTATCTCCCCTCAAGAGTATTTACCATCGGGTTAAACATCACTTTTTAATGCAGGATAATCATGAACAAGAATATAATCACACTGTTATTGGTCGGACTGTCGGTTCTGCTTGCCTCCTGTGAAGAGGATTTTATGGAAACAAAGTCCACGCAGGATGTGGAACCGTCCCAAGTGTTTGAAACGACAAAGGGTGCCATGATGGCAGTCAACGGCTTGCACAAGCTGATGAATCAATCGTCGCTGACCTCCTACATTTCTTATGCCGAGGGAGGGTTTGAAACGTTTATGATCTGGATGGACATGCTGGGCGAAGACTTGGTCTTCACTGAAGCCAACGCCCAGTACCAAACGGCGGCAAGGTGGGAATTGCACCGCACCATAGGCTCCAACACCGCCTATGATCATGTAGCCTATCACTACCGTTTGTTCTACAATTTTATAGCCAATGCGAACCAGATTATCGACAACACAGATAATGCAGAAGGTTCCCAAAGCGAAAAGGATTATATCAAGGGACAGGCGTATGCCTACCGCGCTTTCGCTTACTACCACTTGGTTCAGGCTTGGGGCGAACGTTACAAGGCGGAAGGAAACAATACACAGCTTGGCGTGATTTTGCGTACAACGAACTCTACCGAGAATTTACCGCGTTCGACAGTGGAAGAAGTGTACACCCAAATCAACTCCGACTTGGACGAAGCTGTCCGGCTCTTGGCTCCGCTAAATGTGAAAAGGGAAAACAAATCGCATATAGACATCCATGTAGCCCGCGGATTGAAAGCCCGCGTATTGCTCACACAAGGCAAATGGCGGGAAGCCGCCGAACTAGCCCAACTTGTAACAGACAACGCCGGAGCCAAGTTGCAGGACGACACCTACACCACATTGGCAAACCGCATGAGCGACCAGACGAACACCGAATGGTTGTGGGGCAAGAAATCACAGGAAGACCAGGCCGGCTACTTGAGCGACTTCCACAGTTTTATGTCGAACATGAACGTAAGCTACAACAGGAATACGCCGCGTGCCATCTATAATTTATTGTACAACCGGATTACGGATACCGATGTGCGTAAAAAGGTATGGTTCCCGAATGCACAGGATCCGGACTTTGAGCCGCACCCTGTCGTCCCAACCAGCGGACGTATCCGCAATTATATGGCGAACAAGTTTGTCTTGGCAAATGAAACAGCCAAATGCGGCGACGTGCCGTATATGCGCCTCCCGGAAATGATACTGATTGCGGCGGAAGGATATGCCCGCGCCGGCAGATTTCAGGAAGCGGCACAGGCTCTTTACCCCTTGGCACACCATCGCGACCCGGCGTATCAGTTGTCCGCAAAGACCGGCAACGAACTGATAGATGAAATTATGTTTCAAAGGCGTGTCGAACTGTGGGGCGAAGGCTTCCGCTGGCTTGACCTGAAACGTTTGAACCTGCCGCTCGACAGAGGACCTGCCACCCGCGAAGCACTCGGATACAGCAACGCCCCGTGGAACTCGAACACCCAAATGCCGGTCAATGTAGATCCGGAAGCCTCCAACTACAATATGTACGGTACTCACCCGATGGGCGAAGAAAATCGTTACAAGGCTGCCGGCATAAAGGAGTGGCAGTGGCTGTTCCCCAATATCGAAACGGACGTGAATCCTTTGTGCGAACAAAACCCGATATAACTGACTGATGTTACGTAACGATTTTTAATTAAAATGAAATGTGTATGAAGAAGGGTTTATGGATATTGCTGTGCTTGTGTACGGTGTTTACGGGCGGTTATGCGCAAAAGGGCAAGAAGAAGGGGTCGGCGGATAATGTCGCCACGGAGTACCTTGACCGTTCATTCGGCGTTTACGACAAATTGCAAAAGCAGCTGTGGAGTACACCTGAATTGGGGTTTCTTGAGGTGAAGAGTTCGGGTTTCCTGCAAGAGCATTTGCGGGAGAGTGGCTTTACGGTGGAGGTCGGGCTGGCGGGTATGCCTACGTCTTTTGTGGCGACTTACGGTTCGGGCAGCCCTGTGATCGGTATTCTTGCCGAGTTTGATGCGCTGCCGGGCTTGTCGCAAGATACGGTGCCTTACCAGAAACCTGTGACAGAGGGAGGAAACGGTCATGCTTGCGGACATAATGCGTTCGGTACGGGTTCGGTTGCCGGGGCGGTTGCCATCAGGCAATGGCTAGAGGCGAGCGGACATGCGGGCACGATTAAGGTGTTCGGCACGCCTGCCGAGGAAGGCGGCGGGGGCAAGGTGTATATGGTGCGCGAGGGTCTGTTTGCGGGCGTGGATATTGTGCTGGACTGGCATCCTGCACCGGGCAACGCTGTGAGTGTGGAATCGTGGACGGCTATACAGATAATTGATTATACTTTCCGCGGGATAGCTGCCCATGCGGCGGCGAGTCCCGACAAAGGGCGTTCAGCGTTGGACGGTGTGGAGGCTTTCAATTATATGGTGAACATGTTGCGGGAACATGTGCCGATTTCCTCGCGGATTCATTATGTGATTACAAATGGGGGTGAGGCTCCGAATATTGTGCCTGAATATGCGAAGGTGTCTTATTACGTCCGGAGTCCGAATCGGGAGGTGCTGAAAGGCTTGGTCGATTGGGTCGGACAGGCGGCAGAGGGTGCTGCGAAGGGGACGCAGACGAGCGTATCGTCGGAGATCATTTCGGGATCCTATGAGAAACTGTATAATCGAAAGCTGGCTGAGGTGGTGCAGCGTCAATTGGAGATTGTGGGCGGCGTAAAATATGATGAGCGCGAGCGTGCTTTTGCCGAGGCTATCGTGAAGGGTTTGAACAATGACCTTTCCACCTTGAAGGCGGCAGAAGTAGTACAGCCTTTGGCAGAGGAGATGCCTTCAACGGGGGGAGCTTCCTCCGATGTGGGCGATGTGAGCTGGAATGTTCCGACAATCACTTTCGGGACGGCTGTGTTTGTTCCCGGCAGTGCCGGTCACAGCTGGCAGAATACGGCATCGGGCGGTTCGACCATTGGCACGAAAGGGTTGATAAATGCTGCCAAAGTATTTTCGCTTACAGCCATAGAGCTGTACACCCATCCGAAACTTGTATCGGAGGTTAAGACGGAGTTTGAAGAGAGGAGGGGGAAGGATTTCAACTATGTTCCGCTGCAGGGGGACAGGGCACCGGCGTTGGATTATCGGGTGAAGAAATAGAAACGGGAGTCAGTCCCTCAAATATATCACACATAATGAAAATGACAAACAAACGCTTTTCCGTCCCTCTGTATATGCGGATACTTTTGGGAATGGTTGTCGGGATTATTATCGGGGCAGTCGCTTTGGCTGTTGGCGGCGAATGGTTTGTGCAGGATTGGGTTACGCCCTGGGGAGGGCTGTTTATCCGCCTGCTGCAACTGATAGCCATTCCGCTGGTATTCGTGACGCTCATTATCGGGATTGTAGGGCTGAAAGATGTCAGCAAGTTTTCCAGGCTGGGCGGGAAGACGCTTCTTTACTATCTGTGTTTTATCACGGTGTCCGCCTCTTTCGGCGTCGGGCTGGGGCTGACGGTCAAGCCCGGTGCGCTGGTCAATCCCGAAGCGGTTGTCGAAATGCAGGAAGCCTACCGGTCGGTCATATCGGACAGGGCGACCGTTGCCGAACAGACGAAGAGACAAGGTCCGCTGAACTTCCTGAGCGATATAGTGCCGAACAATATCGTAACGGCGGCGGGCAACAACTCGAACATGTTGCAGGTTATCTTTTTCGCCGTCTTCTTTGCCGTTGCCGCTCTGCTGATTCCGCCGGAGAAAGCCAAGCCTGTCAATGCCCTCTTTGAGGGGCTGAATGATATTATCCTGAAAATGGTGGACTTCATCATCCGCTTTGCACCCGTTGGCGTGACGGCATTGATGGCGGGGCTGGTGACTGATTTTAAGGGAGATTTAAGCATGTTTGGTGCCTTGGGCTTGTATGCGCTGACGGTCATTGTCGCCATGCTTATTATCATGTACCTTTTCTATCCTCTGATGATTCGCATCTTCTCGCAGCATACGGTGAGGGACTTTACCCGTGCCATGTATCCGGTACAGCTTTTCGCCTTTACCACCAGCAGCAGTGCCGCCACATTGCCGGTCACCATGAAAGCCGTTGAAAACGACCTTGGCGTATCCAAAGAAACAGCTTCCTTCGTCCTGCCCGTCGGCGTGACCGTCAATATGGACGGCACCGCCTGCTACCAAGCCATTGCCATTCTCTTCATCGCTCAAGTCCTGGGCATTGACCTGACTCTTTCGCAAATACTGACCGTTCTGTTCATGACCGTCCTCTCCTCCATCGGTACGCCGGGCATACCGGGCGGTACTTACGTTATTCTGGCAATGGTACTCATCTCTGTTGGCATCCCCGCCGAAGGCTTGGCACTGATTATCGGCATTGACCGCCCTCTTGACATGCTGCGCACCGCCGTCAATGTAACCGGCGATGCCACTGTTGCCTGCATGATAGACAAGAAATAAACGCTTCGCTGCATTTGGCAACTGTTTTTCGCAAAATACTTTCTAATATAAATCATTAAATTATTTCAAAAATGAAAACTAAAATTGCTTTTTTATTTTTGTTGTTTACGGTCGTTTTTACCGCTTGTAACAACGATGAATTTGAGGACGCCACCGGAATTACTACAATCGAGGAAGTTGCCACTACGGCACCCGAAGGCACGCAACCGGAGGTGATGACTTGGATTTGGGACGGTGATATTCCTGTGGACGGGTGGGTTTTCGGTAAAAATCCGAAGTGGACTAAGGATTATTACAGCTGTGGGTACGATGGCAATAGGCATGTTGCCACCAAGACTAAGATCACGAACAGTGCAACAAATAAAACCGTGATTCTGCATGAGAGACAGTTCCACGAATTAACGCCATCGCCTAACACGGCAGCCCAAAGAAGAGGCGAAGGCATTATTTATCAATTTCGCATTTGGTCTGGTTCGGATTACAAAAATATTATGAAAACACTTGATTGGGCAGGCATAAAGTATGACTACTACAAAAGCAGTATTGATTATAATTTTATTTACATAAAGCGAAACGATTACAAATTCGAATATGAGAATTTGAGGGATGAACACTTTTTGGTCTAAACAGTTCTGAAAGTTAGATCACATTATATCCAACTTTACAGTTGAAAAAGTTATGCAGATGCCCCGAAGGGGCAAGAGATTTCAGCCCCACATGCAGCGCAGCGGAATGTGGGGTTAAGACAAATGTATATCAATAAAGTTCCGAAAGAACGATACAAATTATAAACGATGGTTTACAATGCCATATATATCCGGTCGTCCTTTCAGGACTTCCTTACCGACATCACCATTAACCCCACATTCCGCTGCGCTGCATGTGGGGCTGAAATCTTTCACCCCTTCGGGGCATCCCCTAACAGGGTTTCAAACCCTGTTAGGGGTTCTCAAAAACAACGAAAGACTTCCCACGTCCCGAAATACTGTAAACTGATATATGATTACTTTAATTTTTAGATAATAAATCACGATGAAAAAGAACAGACAATTAATGGTGCTGGTTTTGGGAACATTGATTTTCTCTGCAAGTCTAAGTGCTCAAAAGCAAAACGATTTCAAAAAAGAAGCCGTTGCAATAGACTATTTGAACAGTTCATTTGAAACATACGACAAAATACAGAAATCAATATGGGCAACCCCCGAATTGGGTTTTCTGGAAGAAAAGAGTAGTGCAGTACACCAAAAACATTTGACCGAAAACGGATTCAAGGTAGAAAGCGGTGTTGCCGGAATGCCGACAGCCTTTATTGCAACGTATGGCAGCGGTTCTCCGGTGATTGGCATTTTAGCGGAATTTGACGCTCTCAGCGGACTCTCTCAAGATACGGTTCCCTACCCGAAACCGTTGATTGTTGGAGGAAACGGACATGGTTGCGGTCATCACGCATTTGGCACCGGCTCTGTAGCCGGAGGCATAGCCATAAAAAAATGGTTGGAGTCAACAAAAACAAAAGGTACCATAAAAGTATTCGGTACTCCGGCTGAAGAAGGAGGGGGGGGTAAAGTCTTTTTCGCCAAAGAGGGTTTGTTCAATGATGTGGATGCTGTCCTTGATTGGCATCCGGGTACGGCAAATGCAGTGAGCATACGTACATCATTAGCCCGCATCAGTACTATTTATCACTTTTCCGGCATATCTGCTCACGCAGCAGCGAATCCTGATCAGGGACGTTCCGCGCTGGATGGAGTAGAAGCGATGAATCAAATGGTCAATGCACTGCGCGAGCATATTCCGTCTGATGCCCGTATTCACTATGTAATCACCAACGGTGGAGGTCTTTCTCCCAATGTTGTTCCCGCCGAAGCGGAAGTATCCTACTTTGTTCGTGCAAAAAACACCAAAGAATTGTTCGATATCGTCGCTCGTGTGGATAACGCCGCTGACGGAGCTGCTTTGGGAACCGGAACAACGGTTGTCAAAAACCGGTTGGGGGGTGCCATTTCCCCGGTTCTGCTAAACAAACCTTTCTCGAAACTGATACAAAAACACTTGGAACGAGTAGGTGGCGTTCAGTGGGACGAACGGGAACTTGCTTTCGCCAAAGAGATTGCAAAAACAACCGGTGCCACTCAAGAGGATTTGGAAAAAGTGAAAACCATTGAACCGTTTAAAGAGGAAACGTTTGGACAACTGCTTCCGGCATCAACAGATGTTGGCGATGTCAGCTGGAATGTGCCGGTCGGTTCGTTTAATGCAACGGTATTTGTGCCGGGTTCTGCCGGTCATTCCTGGCAAAATGTAGCCTCGGGAGGAACAACTATCGGAACAAAAGGATTGCTGGTTGCCGCGAAAGTGTTTTCCCTGACAGCTATTGACTTATTTACAACACCCGCCCTGCTTGAATCAATCAAGGCTGATTTCAAAAAGAGCAGAGGTGAGAATTACCATTACCAACCCATTGTTCCTGACAAAGGGCCTGAATTGGATTATCGGGTAAAAAAACAATAAAAACAGCAGTCAAATAAAAATGTGTCCCAACATTGGGAAAAACTGAAAACTTAGTTTTCAAGGTGTCCCAACATTGGGAAAGTCCGAAAACTGAGTTTTCAAGGTGTCCCAATGTTGGGAAAGTATGAAAACTTGGTTTTCAAGGTGTCCCAACGTTGGGAAAGTCTGAAAACTGAGTTTTCAAGGTGTCCCAACATTGGGCAAGTCTGAAAACTTAGTTTTCAAGGTGTCCCACAAACTAATTCGCATCACATATTTAACAACTAATAATCATGATAATAGACAGGAAACTATATGCCGCCATGTACGGCATTACCGCCGGCGACACCGTAACGCTGGGCGACACCAGCCTGAAAATACAAGTGGAAAAGGACTACACCGTTTATGGCGAAGAAGCCGTGTTTGGCGGCGGGAAAACCATTCGCGACGGCATGGGACAGGCGGCAGGATTTCGTGATGATGAAGTGCTGGATACCGTCATAACCAACGTAATCGTTATTGACTACAAAGGCATTTACAAAGCCGACATCGGTATTAAAAACGGGAAAATACGCGGCATAGGCAAAGCTGGAAACCCGCACATTCAACCCGGCGTAACGCCCGGACTGATTATCGGAACCATTACCGAAGTCATTTCAGGCGAAGGGCAGATACTTACTGCCGGAGGCATCGACACGCACGTACACTACATTTCACCCCAGCAAGCCGATGAAGCACTTGCCGCCGGCATTACCACCTTTGTGGGCGGAGGCACCGGGCCTGCCACCGGCACCTACGCCACGACCTGCACGCCGGGAGCATTCTACATCCGCAAGATGATGGAAGCCACCGACAATCTTCCCATTAATTTCGGATTTCTCGGAAAGGGAAATTCAAGCAAGCCCGATGCCATTGTCAGCCAGGTAAAAGCCGGTGCCTTGGGATTGAAGCTGCACGAAGACTGGGGTTCAACGCCCACGGTGATTGACACGGCACTGCGCGTAGCCGATGAATACGATGTTCAAATCTGTATTCATACCGACTCCATCAACGAATGCGGCTACATTGAGGACACGCTGCGAGCCATTGACGGACGCACGATTCACACCTATCACACCGAAGGAGCCGGCGGCGGACATGCCCCCGACATTATGAAGGTATGCGGATACGCCAACATTCTCCCATCGTCCACCACGCCCACCAATCCGTTCAGCATCAATACCATTGACGAGCATTTGGACATGCTGATGATTTGCCATCATCTTGACCGCGGCAATCCCGAAGACGTGGCGTTTGCCGAAAGCCGTATCCGTCGCGGAACCATTGGTGCCGAAGGCGTCATGCACGATATGGGTGCCATTTCCATTTTCACGTCCGACTCACAGGCTATGGGGCGCATTGGTGAAGTGATTGTACGCACATGGCAATTGGCTTCGCGCATGAAAGAGGTGCGCGGCTATCTGCCCGAAGACGAAGGCAGTGCTTGCGACAACTACCGCGTGCGGCGTTACGTAGCCAAATATACCATCAATGCCGCATTGGCACATGGCTTATCGCACGTGGTAGGTTCGGTGGAAGTCGGGAAAATGGCAGATTTGGTATTGTGGAGACCTGCATTTTTTGGCACAAAGCCCGAAACCGTTATCAAGGGCGGCATGATAGCCTACGCGCAAATGGGCGATGCCAACGCCTCCATTCCCACGCCTGAGCCGTACATTCCGCGACCCATGTTCGGTGCGTTTGGCAAGGCGGCAGCTGCCACTTCGTGCGTATTTGTGTCGGAAGCCTCGCTTGACGCTGTGGCAGGATATGGCTTGGCTAAAACAGCTCGCGCCGTAAAAGGTTGCCGCTCCGTATCAAAAGAAGCCTTGAAACTGAATAATTACATGCCTCGCGTAGAAATTGACCCAGTAACGTTTGATGTAACTGCCGATGGCGCAAGCGTGATTTGCAAACCGGCAGAAAGGTTGCCGCTGGCACAGTTGTATAATTTGTTTTGATTGAGCAATTTAGAGATCTCCCCTGTCCCCTCTCCACAAGGAGAGGGGGAAAGGGAGGATCATCTGATAACTACTTTTGCTGTTTCTTCTGTTCCGTTCTGCATTTGCACCTTTACAAGATAAACACCCGCAGAGAATCCTTTACTGTCTATTGAATAGTCAGTTTTTCCTCCGCAGTCTGTTTCTTTATATAATCGCCCTTGCGTGTCATATACGGATATGCGGTTCATCAGACCGGATGATACAATGCGGAACGTTCCCGATACAGGGTCGGTATAAATACGGACAGGGGAATAGGACGGGAGTTCGGCAACGGATTGTGGGTTTCCGTTTGCCCATTCGGGGTGACCGGAATCCAGATAAAGCAATTCGCCGTTTAGGCAGAAACTGATCAATATTTTAGAACTCATACCGGTAGTTTCATGCACCAGCGGACCATATAACCCTTTCGTGCTTCCAACTCCTTCTATGACTTTCTGACTTGTTCCGTAAAAAAGATATAGCTTCCTTTCCACATTATTTAAAAGTTTTATAGTATCCACATTGACTACTGTTTCGGAATAGTCAAAATGACATAGCGTATCCCCTTTGCCAAGACCAAAATCATATAAAACATATTCATTATAATAATTATTATAATCATAATTATAATGAATATTATCCATACCGATAACTTTCATTCCTTCGGTACGTATAAATCCTATTAAATTTTGATATTCTTTGTCGCTTCCTTTTATACTGCTTTTATAAATATTACTCCACTTGATACCATTGATAATAGTATCGCCGATTGTTTCGTAACTATAATAAATGGTACCATCTGCATACCCGCTGGCTTCTGTCCATTTGGCACCGTACAATGGAAATACATCATCCGCCTGTGCGTATGAAAAAACAGTACACTCGAAAAGAACTAATAAGATTAATATATTTTTCATTGATTGTTTTTTTATTTTACAGATGCAAAATTTTATCAGACCTCTTCCCCGCCCCCTCTCCACAATGAGAGGGGGGAAAGACAAAAAAGAGGGATTTACTTTACTATTTTACCTGTAAATTCGGCACCTGATTTTACTTCAAAACCGCTTTGCAAGAGAATAGATTCTTTGGCTTCAAACGTTACATTTGCCGGACTTTGAATAATAACGTCACCGGATGCTTTTGCATTGGTAACATTGCTGCCGGCATAAATGTTTTGACCTTTTACTGTCTGAGTGCCTGAACTAAATGTTTGATTCTGTATATAGGTGTCTGTTTTTATATCTAATAATTGCATTTTGATTGAATAAAATGTACGTGAATAATGATAAATTCTCGCTAACTGATCATTGGTGAATTCATCCTTGCATTCCAGACGTGAATAGGACATATGATTGTGGGTATTCGGTTTATATTTCAGACCATCATACTCTAAATTGCCTATATATTCACAGTTGTCATTGACTACCGCCGCTGATAATCTCGGATCTGCCGGAGTATCGCGACACATATCTCCTGTATAAGAGCTGTTAGAACCATCTATTTTTTCCTTGCCAAATGCGGTTTCATGAGTATGGTATAATCCGAAAAAATGTCCGACTTCATGAATTACAATGTCACTCTCTAGTACCCATTGCTTCTTTATGGCAATAAAGTTTTCTTCTTCATCAGGAAAATGAGAATAACCGTCAGGCGTACTACCTGAACGATATGTAATTGTATGAAAATAATAAATATTGATAGCCTTCTCATTATTATATTTTCGCATTAACGGATATTCATCTGCTTCATGATAGTCATAATATATATCGCTATCTATAAAATCAATATCATTATATGTATAAAATTTAACATAAGCCTTTTCATATTTATCGTTTAATTCTTGCATTACCTTATCTATATCAGAAACATTTAATCCTCCTGTTCCATCCGATTTTCTTACTATATGATGCTTTATCGGGAAATATTTAATATTCTCATTGGCAGGAAGTGGCTCTATTGTGATGGAAGATAATGATCGCAGATCTGAAGCATCGCCTTTAACAACTGTTCCACATTTATCTGTTTGAGAAAATGAACGAAATGGCATATAAAAGCATGCGAAGACTAATAATACTATTTTTACTTTCATTTTACTATTTATTATTTATACTGCTTATAATTTCTATTGTTTCTGAAAACCTATCAATCGTATAATCCAATCGTAATATTGGTAAATAATAATTTTCCTTTTTTACAAGGAAATAGCCCTCACAACTTCTAAAACGATCAGACGAATTTTTATAAAAGCAAATTCCTATCTCTCTGCCGGAATTATCGCAGATTTTCATCATGTCGGTATACGACATGAATTCTTTCGGAATTTGATAGACGGTATCACGAAAAATCGGATTTTCTTTCATCCCAGTGTATTCATACCCTATGACAATATTCTGTTCCGGCATTGACCTGATTTCAAATATATCGGAATCAAAATATGTATAGTCTTCTACACTAAAAGAACACGGAGCATATAAGTAATAATTTTCAAAGAAAACAATTTTATTCAAACAAAGAACGGTATCTACCCTTATGGTGTCCGAACTTGTTCTGTTTTGAGAATCCGTTACTTTAACCCAGTATAAACCGGCTTCCGTCACTTCCAGTTTCTGCTGGTCAGAAAGTCCGTCATTCCATTCATAAAGCGCATAGCCCGAACCGGGGTCAAGAATTAACGTATCTCCATAAACTATTGTGGTATCATTTCCTATATGGACGAATAGCTTTACATCATCTGTATTTGTTGTTTCTTCCTTATTGCAAGAAAGAAAGGCAACCATACTCAACAATATAACAACTGTTGCAACTGATTTTCTCATAATTTCTATTAACGTTCTAAGAATACTTTTTCTTCACCGATTTGCATCCCGTCAACTACCAGCGTAAAAGCATATACACCTGTGGGGAGTTTGGATGCGGGTATAGTCACTCCACTTTTGTTTTTGTTCAGGTCAAAGCCAATCGTTCCCGTCATGCCCGATATATTATGAACAAACAATTCGGCGTTTGTATAGTGCTCCGGCAATTCATAAGTAACCTCCGTTTCGGCAGTAGAATTAGTCACATGAAGGGCAGCGGGTTTGTTTCCTGTTATGTTATTTTCGAGTTCTCCATCTCCGGAAGACATGTTACTGCTTTTAAACGGACTATGAGGATTTGGAAGCAGAGCTGAATGGGTTAAAAGGGCAAGCTCATGAATCTGTGATAGAAGATATTTGCTCTGTTCCTGCAACGTCTCGTTCTCTGCCTGCAACTCCTTAATACCTTCCAAAAGAACGGGAATCATACCAATATAATCCACCGATTTAATGCCGTCTTCGTCTGTTTCCACCAATTCGGGAAAGACTTTTTCAATATCCTGCGCAAGAAAGCCTATTCTCTTTTTCTTTGCCTGCTCAGCCAGTTTCTTTTCCACTTCTGCGGCTTCGGCAATATTCCTTATCTCTTTTTCCGTAAGCGGTTCGGATGTTTCATCGGATGCGAGTGTATGAATGGCAGGGGAGGGGGAGGTATATCTCAAGTTATAACTTACCCCTTTGATACCTTTCAGCGATTTAAGTAAATCCTTACCCGACCCGGACAGATCTTTTATATTTTCTTTCAAGCGTTCATCGGACGTAATAGTTAGTCCGTTTGCCTTTACTTGGTTGTTAATGGTAAATTTCCCGTCGTCGGCAATGGATGCTGCTACTGTGGTCTTGAAAGAATTTTCAGAATAAGTAAAAACCATTCCTTTTTTACCGTGCAACCACAACCGATCGGTATCTTCATTATCGTCATCTGGTTTTATGGTAGTTGTGTCGGTATATATTCCGTTTTCGTATTCTCCTACAAAGACGTTCAGACTGTAACGATCCCAATGTCCCATATCCCCGAAAGACAATTTACCGCCGGCTCCATAATATCCTTTTCCCATCAACTGCAGGGTAGAAATTTTACATTTATCTAGATCCAAATCCATTCGACCGATTTGAACCCGTCCGTCAGATTTAACTTTCAACTGTGCATTGGCGGATGTACACAACAGCAACAAGACTAAAATCAAAAAGTAATTTTTCGTTTTCATATTTTAAATTTATTTATTGAAAATGCAGGCGCAAAGAAAAGAACTATTTGCGGAATCAAATTGGGTATCGGGTTTTATTTTCCACAAAATGACATTATTTTTATAACTGTCTCAAAATCATTAGATTTATCCACCGACCCCTTTCCACAAGGAGAAGGGGAAAGACAATGATGGGAAAGGTAATTTTGTTTTGAAGAATACCATAAACAGGGTATTGCCGGCAGCTTTTTTTCAGACCTATCTTTGTCACAAAACTCAAATAATTAAATTAAAGTCATGGCAAAGAAAACAGCTTCTCTTCAGCATCGCACATATTTTATATATGTCGCATTATTTCTACTTGCTTCCTTGTCGGTTTTGACTTCTTGCGGCGCGAAAACGCAAAAGGAAGGAGAAAACGAAAAGAAGACAATTCTCATCGGGATTGGTCCGAATCCCACGTATGCCATTATGTGCCAGCGTGCCATTCAGCCTATTCTGGAAAAGAAAGGTTATACTCTTGAGTATAAAAAAATCGGTGATGCCTTAATAACAAATGTATCGTTAGCGGACAATGATATAGACTTGAACATCGGGCAGCATGAGGCCTATCTGGAATACACCAAGAAACATAAACAGGTTGATGTTTCGCCCCTGATTATTATTCCGAGTGCGGTGGACGGTATCTATTCCCAGAAACTGAAAGCGAAAAATAGAGAAGAATTGGTGAAGGAATTGAAGCCCGGAGATGTGATAACTGTTCCTTATGACCCTTCCAATCAGTCCCGTACACTCTGTTTTCTGGAAGATCTCGGATTGTTTAAGTTGAAACCGGGAATTATCAGGG
This sequence comes from Bacteroidales bacterium Barb4, assembly GCA_001657575.1. Lineage (GTDB taxonomy): Bacteria > Bacteroidota > Bacteroidia > Bacteroidales > Tannerellaceae > Barb7. The sequence continues at coordinate 8,451 of LBCX01000008.1, read as the reverse complement.
GGGAAGCTCTGCTTGCGGATATTGTTGAGAATGTTTCAGGCGTTGTCGTCCGTCCGATTGACGAAGGTTTAATCCCCCGTACATTGAGCGAAGTCACTGCCGGTATTATATCCGGACAGGAAGCCGAATATGCCGGTATTTTCGATCAGGCTATTGTAAGGGAAATTATTACTCCTGCCGAATTACAGATTATTTATGCTATAAAAACAAGCAATTTGGATACTCAATGGGCAAAAGACTTTGTGGAAGCTGTCCAATCCGAAGAGTTTCGGAATGTGATAGAAGACCCGCAGTATTCCTATCACCGCTATGTCAAACCGGCTTGGTACGTGGAGAAATGGGGGCTGCCAAGCAATCAGTAATCGGTTAACAGACTGAGTAATTTAGACCTTTCCCCGTCCCCCTCTCCATAAGGAGAGGGGGAAAAATAAAAGGGAAGGAGGGGAAGAGGATTATCTGACAATCATTTTTACTGTTTCTTCTGTTCCGCCTTTCATTTGCACCTTTACAAGATAAACACTCGCAGACAGTCCTTTGCTGTCTATCGAATAGGCTGTTTCTCCGCCGCAATCTGTTTCTTTACATAATCGCCCTTGTGTGTCATATGAGGTCACTTTGAAATAGTAAACGTTGCCCCCGGTTCAATATCAATCGTACTCCCTTCCGATGCTGTAAAGTCCTTGCACGTTACGCTCCCTCCTTGCTTGACGGTCAATTTTCCACCTTTCTCCACAATGATTGAACGGCTGCTCTCCAAATGCCCTCCGTTACCGACCGTTTCCGATCCGCCAGCTTTGATCGTGACGGAACCGTTTTGATAAAAAAACTTGCCTGTCGTTTCCGTTCCGGTGATGCTGAGGTCTTTTTCCAAAAACTCGTTTACCAAAAATGAAGCTCCTGCCTCGAAACTTGTATGCAGTCCGTTGGATAGCGGCATAGAATTTCTTTCAAAAGATGTTTTAATTGTTGGATCAATCTTAGATGTAAGTCGGGTATTCCAATCTGTTAATGCCAATGCACTTACCGTAGGAATAAAGCAAAAATATTGTTGCTTTATTCCGTTGGATATATCTTTCGGCAAATCTTCTGCTATATCTCCAATATTATATATTCCTCCCGGTGCTCCGTCAACAGGTAACATGACGGAATTACTTTTAACCTCTTTTTCAGTAAGAATTACATCTAATTTTATAAACCATAAAACTTTTTTCCTGATATATGCTTTCCCTTTATAAACTTGAGCCGTACCGCTACTTGGCAGCGAATTGACTTTTATTTCTGCTTTTACCTGACTGTTTCCGGGAAGTGTCTGCGTAAGAGCCAATACAGGATAATCAGTTATAAAAAAATATGGACTGTATATTGCTGATAATACGTCCATCCACCATTTTAAGCCGTAACTGAAATTTAAATCAATCAAAGCGGTGGAAGGATTAAACAGTAAACTGCCCGTTGATGTTCCGTTTGTGATGGCAACGTTTTGGCAGTTTAACGGAAAACCAAGGTTGTCGTATTCGGTCTGAAAACTGTTATGTGCGGAATTATCATATTGATAATTGCCATTGACATAGTAAATAAGCATCTGCTTGGCTGCCGGACTGTTCAATAAGGCTAAGGCATTTTTTACCGCTTCAATATCCTTGACTTGGAAAACATCTATAAAATACAATATTGAAACTTTTACGTCCGCCGCATGTCTGAGCATTGCCTGAAAGCCGACAGGTATGTTGGCCCCTTTATGCGGAGAGTCCATCGATATGTATTTCCATGTTTGATGGTCTTCTCCTTCCGTTTCCATCTTGCGCAAGGTATAACGGGCAACCAGACCGCCCATGCTGATACCCAATACCACATTCTTTTCGCTGCCCTCTTTATTGTTGTTTACATATTCTATCACTTCTTGAAAGAGCTTTGCATTCCTCCGGATATCATCTAATCCGTTGGTATAGTCCAAATAGACTATATCGTAATCATTGGCTTCTATCGTGGTCAACAGATTGGGAACATTGGCGATCCATTGAGAAGGAACATCCAAAGTTCCGACTGGTAATGTTGATGATGTTGATGATGCGTCCCTTAATAAATGGTCAACATCCATATTGTTTATTCCCGGCATAACACAACTCGGATCAAAACCTTCTGCCACAATCAGGGGTTTTCTTATCTTTCCCGAAGAATTGCCGGAGGCAAACCTTACCTGTATAGTCCCTCCGGAATGATTACCGGTCGGTGCCACCGGATAATCGTAGCCGTTCCATTTGTTATAGGATTTTAATCCGGAAGGTGTACTTTCGGACACTACAATTTTTGTTTGGGACACAAAGGCGGACTTATCGCTGTAAGTAGCCTTGAAATAAATTGTTTTTTCTCCGCCGGACGAAAACCTGTGGGATTTAGTGGTACCCGATTTTACTTCTTCGTATCCTCCTCCTTCATTAAAGTTTATTTCAAATTTGGAAAATGTTTTACCGCTTTTATTGATTTGCAAGTTGCTGTTAAAACTGAAAACAGCCGTCTGATCTTCAAAAAACAACTGCTTGGGGGCAACGGCAAAAAGATGCTTTGTCTCGTAAGGATCCTTCCCCGCTACCTCTTTTATTTGATCGTTTACGACCGCTACAAAGCCGCCCTCTACAGCATTTTCCTTATACGTGTTATAGGCGATGTGCATAACGGCAAGCGATGTTACAGCTGCATCATCCACTTTTTTCGTCATCTCATTGGGGGAAGTCAGACTGATTTTGCTGTTTACCTTGGAACTATATATCCCCCAATAAAGGGCTTTCCATGTATCCATGTCCACGTAATTGCTGTCAGAGGGTACGCCGTTGAAATCAAGAGGCTCAACAATGTGCAAACCGTAATCGTACAATAAGCCGGTTGCAACTTTATTTTTATCAACGTTTGCAAATATATAGTTTATACTTTGGGTATAATCTTCGTTATAATCTGCAAGTGTTTGGGAACAGACGTTTTGTACAACCGCTGTAAAAAAGACAATTACATATATAATTAGTTTTCCCATGTTTATTTAATTGTTAATAGATATTCTTACTAAATTCAAGATCAAATCTGCCTTGGGTTACATTCATTACGGTATCACCTGTATATTCCCCCCGCCAGCTCACAAGTTCCGATTTTCCGGCACGAAAAGAAAAAGTACCGCTCACCACTTTATTGATCGTGTCAAATCTTGTCAAATAGATTTCACCGCTGTTTTCAGTGGAAAAGCCGTATGTTTTTTCAAAAGTCCTATGTTCAAAAGAAGCAAACCTCAACGGGTGACTTGTTCCTGTTTCAACAATACTGTCTATTATTTGAATTGATTCAGGTTGTCCATTTGCTTTAATATTAATAGCAAGTACATTATCTTCCGACCTATATGCAACATAATCGTAGGATGTTGGTAGGTAAAGTTCCCTTACAAACAGCCTCCCGTCAATCAGACAACCGAATGTATTAGCCCCTGACTGTGTTTCCGGAGGAAGCGATGTGTATTTCTCTTCGCATCCGTAAAGAAGAGCAACCATGCTCAACAATAGAACTGATTTCATATGTTCATTTAATTGTTAATATATATCTTTATTAAATTCAAGATCAAATCTGCCTTGGGTCACATTCACTACGGTATCACTTGTATAATCCCCCCGCCAACTCAAAGGATTTGATTTTTCGGCGCGAAAAGAAAAAATACCGCTCACTACCTTATTGATTGTATCAAATCTTGTCAAATAGATTTCACCGCTGTTCTCGGTGGAAAAAAATGTTGCTTTTTCATAAGTTGTATGTTCAAAAGAAGCGTATCTTAACGGATGACTTGCTCCTGTCTCAACAATACTGTCTACTATTTGAATCATTTCAGGTCCATTTGCATTAATACTAATAGATAGCAGATAATTATAACCGTCTCTTGACCCATATGCGGCATAATCGCGAGATGTTGGGTTTTCATCTACAAACAGTTTCCCGTTTACTAAGCAACCGAATGTATTAGCCCCTGACTGTGTTTCCGGAGGAAGTGATGTGTATTTCTCTTCGCATCCGTAAAGAAGAGCAACCATGCTCAACAATAGAATTGATTTCATAAATGATTTTTTCATATTTCATTAACTTTATTTTTATCAATGTATATAATTTAATTTGAGATCAAATCTGCCTTGGGTTACATTCACTACGGTATCACCTGTATATTTCCCCCGCCAGCTCACAAGTTCTGATTTTCCGGCACGAAAAGAAAAAGTACCGCTCACCACTTTATTGATCGTGTCAAATCTTGTCAAATAGATTTCACCACTGTTTTCAGTGGAAAAGCCATATGCGTTCTCATAAGTCTTATGTTCAAAGAAAGCAAACCTCAACGGGTGACTTGTTCCTGTTTCAACAATACTGTCATGTAATGTAACACTTTCAGGGCCATTTGCTTGAATTTCAATAACAAGCACATTGCCTTTCGGAAGGTATGCGGCATAATCACGGGATGTTGGGTTTTCATTTACAAACAGTTTCCCGTTTACCAAGCAACCGAATGTATTAGCCCCTGACTGTGTTTCCGGAGGAAGCGATGTGTATTTCTCTTCGCATCCGTAAAGAAGAGCAACCATGCTCAACAATAGAATTGATTTCATAATTGATTTTCTCATATTTCATTAACAGTGATTTTTTGTTTTCATATTTTTAATTTATTTATCAAAAATGCAGATGCAAAGAAAAGCACTATTTGCGGAACCAAATTGGGTATCGGTTTTTATTTCCCGTAAAATGACATTATTTTTATAACTGTCTCAAAATCATTATATGGTGATGCCGGTAAGGAAGTCCTGAAAGGACGACCGGATATATATTGTAAACCATCGTTTATAATTTGTATCGTTCTTTCGGAACTTTATTGATATACATTTGTCTTAACCCCACATTCCGCTGCGCTGCATGTGGGGCTGAAATCTCTTGCCCCTTCGGGGCATCTGCATAACTTTTTCAACTGTAAAGTTGGATAGTCACCTAAACTATTTTAAATCTAAAATTATGGTTATACTTAATATTGTTTCAGATTACCGCCATGTGAGCAATGCGTCCATAGCGGGCTGATTACCAGAGGCTCCTTTATGAGGGAGTTCGACCGCGCGGACTGGGAACATCCGCACACGGCTTACGCCCGCTGGTACAACAGCAAGGGGGAGTTCGGACCGTGGAGCCTGCCCTGCCGCTTTCTTCCGGAGGAGTTGTAGAAGGAGTTGCGGAATAAATGCAACTTTATTTGTTTTATACCTTTTTAATACGGACTTTTGCCTCTCGGAAATTTTTCTTATCCTCTATTGAATGATAAAATCGCTACTTTCTTTGATAAGAATCAAACAATGGGTGAAAAACATTTTTGTTTTTTTCCCTTTGTTTTTTGGTCATCGGTTTACAGACTGGGATTTGTTTTTTAATACGGTTTATGCTTTTATTTCCTTTTCCCTTGTGGCAAGTGCGGTTTATTGCCTTAATGACCTTCAAGACATAGAAGAAGACCGCCTTCATCCGAAAAAACGTATGCGTCCCTTGGCAAGCGGGGCAATTAAAATACGCACCGGACGGATTTTTATGTGCGTACTGCTCTGCATGGCTTTATTCATTTCCTATATAATAGAGATTCAACTCTTTTATATAATAAGTGCCTATTTTTTGCTGAATATTTTCTATACGTTAAAGATAAAACAGTATGCGCTTTTGGATGTCTTTATTCTGTCCACCGGATTTATCCTTCGGTTGTATGCCGGCAGTGCCGTTACGGATATTATCCTGTCCGAATGGATTTTAATCATGACCTTTTTGCTTGCCTTGTTTTTGGGATTTGCCAAAAGAAGAGATGATATATTGATTTATGAGAAATGTAATGTGCAGGCAAGAAAAAATACGCAATGTTACAGCAAGGCATTTATTGATGTATTATTGTCAATCATAACATCCGTAATTATAGTTGCTTATATTATGTATTGCCTGTCCGCCGATATTGCGATAGGGCAGGGAAATATAAAACCGTATATCACTTCCGTATTCGTTATTTTGGGAATGTTCCGCTATCTTCAACTTACAATGGTTTATGAACGAAGCGGCTCGCCGACGGAATTGCTTTATAAAGATCATCCTTTGCAATTGATTATTGCAGGATGGATATTTACATTCTGTTTAATACTCTATGTATGATAAATCTGGCTGTTTTTGATTTTGACGGGACAATCACGAGAAAAGATTCTTTTCTTGGATTTATACGTTTCTCACACGGGACTGCTTTATTTACAGGAGGCTTTGCCATAATGTCTCCCTATCTTCTTTTATGGAAATTAGGGATATTAAAAAACGGGAATGTAAAACAGCGTGTTTTTGGATGGTTTTTTAAGGGAATGGATTACGGGCGGTTTCAGGAATTGGCAGACCGTTTTAAGCATCGGATTTCTCGCATGGAACGTCCTGATATTATGGAAAAATTAAAGGAACATGTTTTGCAGGGCGATCAAATTATTATTATAAGTGCCTCAGTTGAAAATTGGATACGTCCCTGGGCAAAACAGCAGCAAATAGAAATGGTGGCAGGCACGGAAATCGAAGTTAAAAACGGTGTATTAACCGGTCGTTTTTCTTCCGATAATTGCTACGGCATTGAAAAGGTAAACCGGTTAATCCGATTATTCCCTGATCTGTCATCGCAAAGAAATAATTACCATATTACGGCTTACGGAGACAGCAACGGCGACAAAGAGTTATTGGCTTATGCAAATAAAGGACATTATGTGGGTTAAAAATAAAAAGAGCAGTCTGTATCTAATACTTTCCCGCTTGGGATATTCCTTTGCGGATATTATAAAAGAAACATTGCCGAGAAATAAAACCGAAAAACGGCTGTTTTTCGGCACATTCCTGCTTTTTATATTGGCAGGACTGTTTTTTCAATATCATACGGATTTCAGCACGCTGTTTTCCCTGTTGGGTTATGATTTATATACTTATACGGTAGGGGACGCCTTATCGCCTTTTAAGTGTTTGCTGTTAAAAATACGGCATCCGTTGTTTGTTTTTTATTCCCTGCCGTTTTCATTGGCAGCCTATCTTCCTCAATGGTTATCGGGTCTCCCGACGGTGGTTCCTGTTCTTATGCTTTTTGCCAATCTGTTTATTGCATTGTCCGTAATGCTTGTCTGGCGAATTTGTGCAAGCGTGAACAGGGCTTCTTCTACAGGGAATTTAATTCTTGTTTTCCTGTATGTTTCTTTTGCGCATACGTTGATACTGTCATTTACGGTTGATTCTTTTCCTTTTGCCCTGTTGCTGTTTTTGATTTTCATTTCTTATTCTCAGGTTTCAAAAAAAGAACAGAACATTTATACGGATAATTTATTCTTTGCACTTTTTTCGGGGGTTACGCTGACCAACGGATTAAAATTTGTCTTGACCAAATTCCTTGACAAAGAAAAATTATCAACCGTCTTTTTGAAAATAGTAAAAAGCAGTATTCTTTTCATTCTTCTTGTATCCGTTGTTCTGTCCGCCACGCTTTTTGTTTATTATTTCTATGTCCGTTCTGTCCGACCGGACAAAACACTTGCGGAATTAGTGTGGGGCATGACCTTTCAGTATGTCATCAGCTATGAAAATATCGGTTTTTATAAAGATATATGGGGTAATTTCCTTGTCGATCCCGTTCTTCACTATATACCGGTTCTTGTTTCCCATACGGATAATATTTCTGCCGCCGTAACCGATATTCATTTTCTCAAACATACCTGCCCGTTAGTGTTATTCTATATTTTAACGGGTATCTCTGTCCTGTTAAACAGAAAGCACACACTTGTTAAACTTCTCCTGTCGTTCTTATCGGTGGACATATTCGTACACTTTGTACTTCGATACGGTTTAATGGAAGGGCAAATCTATTCAGGGCACTGGCTGTTTGTCTTCCCTGTTCTATTGGCTTTATTGGCAAACCGAATAACCGATAAAAAAGTAAAAGTCCTTTATTATTCCTGCCTGCTTTTGTTTGCTGCGTATTTCTTCACACAAAACACATATACCCTGTACAATCAGATATTGCAACCGTCTTGACTTGTCACTAAGAAACTGTTTAAACTTTAGAATTTGATTCTGTAATGATGACAAAGCATTATTGGCTTATGCAAAAAAAGAATATTATGTGCGTTAAGGATAAAAGGTCGTCCTTTCAGGACTTCCTTACCGGCATCACCATTAACCCCACATTCCTCCGCTCCATGTGGGGCTGAAATCTTTTGCCCTTTCAGGGCATTAGCGTAACATTACCGTCAGGGGTATCCTGAAAGGATACCGGATTTCAGCCCCACATGAAGCGGAGCGGAATGTGGGGTTAAAGGGCGATGACGTCAAAGGAGTCCTGAAAGGACGACCGGATATTATATGTTCGTAAATCATCATTTGTATTTGTATCGTTATAGAACCCCT
>LBCX01000355.1 GCA_001657575.1 Bacteroidales bacterium Barb4 | reverse complement strand
CTAGGGTTAGTCCGCCCTACGGTTGCGGTAATAGGAATCCTCAGTGAACGTACTGCAACTGCGTTTTGGATACCGCCTGTTTTAACGCCGCCAAGAACCTAATCAGCCTCCCCGCTCATACAATAGCGTGCGGAAACTATAGAAAGACGGCATCTGCATTTTCTATACTTTTTCGAACGCCTCCCCTGTTTCGCTCCACGCCTCTCTGCGGCTCGGCTTTCCGCTTCACAGAAGAGGCGTATTTCCTCCGCGAAGTAGACGAAAAAATATAGAAAATCACCGTTTTCTATGAGTTTTCGCACTTTTAGACAGGCAAAGGCATATCACGGTAAGCCGCGAGAAATTCTTCGAACGTATGGTAATCGAAAATCACGCAATAGTCATTCGTGAAAACTGTAGGTATTTCATGGATTGCCGCCCATTCAACGACATTTTCGTATACTTCGGGTGTGAAATACTCCTCATGGACGATTTCAGGACGCGAGCAAGAACGGCTCACACGGTACGCGCGGATACCAGCAGGGAGCGAACCTTTTACCAGATACTTCGCTATGTATGTAGCCGAACGGTTGCTGTCACGAACAGGCTCAACCGTGCACCAGCCGACATGCTTGTCCCAGGACGGGAAAACGTAGGTCTCGCCGCCTGATTTAATGCGTCTGCGCAGCCTCGCGGGCAGCTTGTCTCCGAGTGTAAGCTTGCGCAATTTTCCCTCAAAATTAGCGATTAGAGCGTGTACGTGCCACGCGCCGTCCTTGTGCTGTTCAGGGACGCAGATATATTTGAGGTTCGGGGACAAATCCCGCTGGTGATTGAGCCAGACAGCCACAAGACGGTATACATCGTCCAGATTGTAGCGGTCAACGCGCTTTGGCGAGAACGTAAACGTCACGAAAAACTGCCACTCATTGCATAAGGCAATCTTGCGAATCGCGGAAGCGGCACGGCGGCAGGAATCGTCCGAGCGAATCGTACTTGTACATTCCCTGTGAGGATTGCGGCGGGGCTGAATGACTTCGCCGTCATCGGGAAACAGGCGCGAACGACCAGACACCACCAAGCGATAGGTGTTGCCGAATCTAGAGAGCCTGTAGGCGTTAAGCGCTGTCATTTCAATCCTCCTTGCCAACCGTTGACTTGTGCTGATATGTCTAGTAGCTCCTGCGTGGTGTTGTCCGTGCTCGTCGGGGCCCCTCCCTCCCCCGCCTCCGCGCGGACAACACACGCAGTTAGACTATCCTAAATCATACAGCGCGGATATCAGTTCACGAGGCGGTATTTTCAGCGACTTTACGAGCGCGTCCAATTCGTGCACCCGCCACATGTTTGGTGTTTTACGACGCGAATAGTAGCTTTTGCGGCTAATGCCCAACAATGCCGCTATGCGCTCATCATCGTAGCCGTACAGCGTCTTGTACTTAGCCAACACGCCGTCCATGCTTGCGCGGCGCAATTCGTAGTCCGTATATCTTTTCTTCATGACTGGAGTGCCTCATTGCCAGTTCTTTTTGGAATCACCATGCAGGGGTTACCAGAACAGGACATGAAACCCTCGTGTATCTCAGTCCGCAAGCCTTTACAGGCACCCGCCATCTGTTCCAAATGTTCGGCGTACACCTCCAGAGCGCAGACAACCATGCTTGCGTTACTGTCTCTGAGCAAATAGCAAATCTCGTTCACTGTTTTACCTCCTTTTTTAGCTACATGGGTATCAAATCTCGGAAATAGCTCCGACCGTCTTTGCCTCGCTCGGTGAACAGCTTGTATTGTCCGTCCAACTTGAGCGGCGGCAATGGGCTTTTGAGACCGTCTACGCTCACGAACACCTGACCCGCCTCTACTCCTATCTGCTCCTTTTCGTCTGCATCCTCGTTGATATAGCTCAGTACAACGGCGTTAGACAGTGTCCCTGTCTTCTTATCCTTGTACGTGAACGCCTTGTGTCCTATCAGTTTTATCAGCATGTAATCCTCTCCTTTCTGTTAAATATTTTTGAAATACGTTGAATGTCATGAAAAGAGTATATCATGTCATTATTTGAATGTCAATAACTACTTTACAAATCGAAAGAAGTGGGGTACAATACTAGAGAGGTGATTGCAGTGGAAAAGAAAGTACAAGTATGCGTAAGAATACCAACCGAACTCAATGAACGCATAAAAGCAGAAGCGGACAAACAAACACGAACCCCCGCAAATATGATGCAGACGATATTAAGGGCATACTTCGAGAACATAGACCAACTAAACAAAGTAGCGCAAATGAGATAGCAAAAAGAAGCGACTTCCGTATAAGAAGTCGCTTTTCTCTAACTTTTCGGGCTATTAAAAACATACTGTTTCACTTGGTACTGAAATATGTTAACTTGTCAAGTACGGGGCGCGAAGGGTCACGCCTAGCC